>NZ_JBWKEE010000010.1:615-241393 GCF_056435605.1 Streptomyces sp. NPDC043896 | reverse complement strand
TCTTTGTGACGGGGTAACCCCCTCGTGGCAGAGCCCCTGGGGGAAAGCCCTTTCTTTTGGTGTGCCTGGGGGGGGGGGGGGGGGGTCCCCCCCCCCCCCCCCCCCCCCCCCCCCGCCGCGGTGTCAGCTGCTGAAGACGCCGACCTCGTGGAGGGAGTACCCCCACTGGGTGGCCCGTTGGACCCCCTGGACGCGCAGGTAGCGGGCCGTCACCCCGGCGAACCGGGCCGTGTCCAGACCGCCGTCGCTGTCGGAGGTGGACCAGACCGTCTGCCAGTTCGTCCCGTCCGTGGAGACCTCCAGCCGGTACGCCTTGCCGTGCGCCCGCTCCCAGTCGAGGGTGACGCGCCCGATCCGGTGCGCGGAGCCGAGGTCGAGGCGCAGCCACTGGGCGTCGTTCCACTCGCTGGCCCAGCGGGAGCCCGGGTCGCCGTCCACGGCCCGGCCGGGGGAGTAGTCGACGAAGGGGTTCCACCACTGCGAGGTCGAGGCCGAGGCGGCGGACCCGGTGGCGAGGTTCACCCCGGACCGGTGCCGCTCGGACGCCCCCCAGGTGCCGAGGTAGGACTCGGCGCCCTTGAAGAGGTCGTCCACCACGTCCTGGCCGCCGACGAGCCGGATGTCCTCGATCCAGTCGGGGACCAGGCCGTAGTGCGAGGCGCCGTCGGTGTTCAGGTCCCAGGTGCGCTGTCCGGTGGTCTGCCTGTCGATGACGGAGCCGCCGTCGGCGCTGCGGAAGGGGTACTTCACCGGGTTCGGGGTGTCCGCGCCCCGGGGGCCGGGCCAGCCGCCGACGCCGTTCATGTCGGTGCCGTAGCCGTAGCCCACGCCGTACTTCTCGCGCAGGGCGTCCGTGCGCTTGGCCTCCGCGCTGAAGCCCTCGGAGCCGCTCATGTACGCGGCGGCGAAACCGCCCAGCTTGTAGAGCCGCTCGGTCCAGCCCAGGTCCATCCAGCTGTGCGAGGAGATGACGCCCGGGTACGACTCGGACTCCAGGATGTCGAAGGCGCGGCCCGCGGCCTTGACGCTCATGTGGTCGATCTCCAGCATCATCCCGCGCTTCATCATGCCGCGGAGCGCGTACTCGCCGAGCTCGGTGAGACCGCGCTTGTTGCACTGCGCGGCGGCGTCGTACGAGGGGACCGCGACCCCGGCCGGGAGCTCCTTCTGCGCGGTCGGAGCCGGCACCAGGCCGATCGGGTTGTCCTTCTGCGGGCCGGCGCACTGCTCGGTCTGCCAGAAGGTGCCGGTCGACAGGAACTGGCCGACGTTGATCGCCGTGCCGAGGGCGCCCTCGTCGAAGCGGACGCCGCACAGGGCGTTGTCGAACTTGTGGCACAGGAACATGCTGCGCACGCCCAGCTTGTGCAGCTCGTCCAGACCCCGGTCGACGTCGTCCCTGCCGCACTGGGCGACGTCCAGGATCTGCTTGCAGCCGAAGGGCTCGGAGGTCTCGACGCCGAGGACCACGGCCAGCTTGCCCTGCTTGATCACCTCGCGGGCCTGGTCGGAGTCGGTGACGATGCGGAACCAGCCCTTGCCGGGGCCGCCGTACATCTTGTCGACGAAGGCCTGCATGTCGTACGTCTTCTGCGCCTGCAGGCGGATGGAGGTCATCTCGTCGCAGCCGCGGTCCTTGAAGAAGTAGACCGAGCAGATCACCCCGTTGGTGACGAGGTCGTTGACGAGGACGCGCTGGCCGCCGCGCCAGGCGCGCTCGACCCAGGCGTAGTAGTTCTGCTGGTGGGTCAGGGAGTCGTGGGCGGGCCAGTCCTTGAAGGTGGGCCAGCCGTCGGGGTCGTGCTTGCCGTCCCCGCCCTTGGTGATGAAGTCGAAGACCGCGAGGGTCCCGTCGGGGTAGTGCTCGGGGCAGTCCTTGAGGGCGTCCGCGACGCCCATCTCGGAGAAGGGCTTGCCGCAGATGAGGCGGCCGCCGAAGGCCTCGTTGGACATCAGGTGGTCGTGCGCGTCGACGAACCCGCGCACCTTGCCCTGGGCGTCGGTGCCCTTGAAGGGCTCGCCGGTGACGCCGATGCCGGAGTCGGGCTGGGGCCGCGCGGTCGGGTTCCACCAGCCGGCGTCGGCCGTGGAGGAGCCGGCGTCGGCGGAGGAGAGCGGAGCGGGGCCGAGCAGCAGGGCCAGGACGGCGACGAGCGGGGTCAGGAGCGCGAGGCGGCGGCGCCGGCGGCGCGCGGCGCCCCGGTGCGGCCATGGCGGCGGGTGAGGGGTCAAGGTCATCACTCATGTCTTCGGTCGGCGGATGCGGGTGCGGTCGGATCCGGGCCTGAATTGTCATGCCCCGCACAAGGGTGGGACGAGAATCCCGACTGGCTCGAAAGGAGTCAAGAGTCCGGGACGGATGACCTGATGGAGCGTCGGACCCCGCGGGAGGCGGCCGGCGGGCGCGGCGCCGGTCGGACAGGACGATGATCCGACGATGGCCGGAAAAGCCGCGGCCGGCGAGGGGTCCTCCTAACCTGCCCGGCATGCGCGCGCTGCCCCGGCGGCCCACCACCCGCGCGACCGCCACGGGACCGGCCCCCGGTCCCGCCCCCGCGTCGAAAGGCCCTCGCCCCGTGCACCGCCTCCCCCTGCCCCGCCATCCTCTGGAGACCAGCCGGCTCCTGCTGAACCTCGTGACCCTCGTGTCCCTCGGCGCCGTCCTCGCGGCCGTCGTCCTCGGCGGCTACCCGGCCGGCGGCATCACCCTGCTCGTGATCCTCGTCGGCGTCCTGGTCTGGAGCATGCGCCACCGCAAGGAATCCCTGCGGAAGCTGGAAGTGCTGCGCGCCGAAGCCGTCCTCGCCCACGCCGCACTGCTGGAGCGGCGCGAGCAGTACGCGCGCGACCGGGGCTTCGCCTACCAGGAGACCTGCGCCGACTCCGCCCTCGGCTTCGGCCGCGTCGAGCAGGACGTACCCGAGGACCCGGCCGCGTGGGAGGGCGGCGCGACCATGGCGGAGCGGGTCAAGGAGGCCCCGCACCTGGAGCGCCTGGTCGGCCTGGCCCGGCACGCCGGCGCGCTGGTGGCCGAGGGGGTCGTGCGGATGGACCGCGAGGGCTTCCGCGTCACCGTCTTCGACCTGGAACTCGTCCACCACGGGGACTTCGACGAGCTCGCCCGCATGCTGAAGCCCGCCGTCGCGCTGGAGGTGTCGAAGGACTACGTCACCGTGTGGTCCGTGGAGCTGCCCTTCGCACTGCCCTACATGTCCTCCGCGTACGCCTGGGACGGCAGGCGCGACCCCGTCGAGGCCCTCGTCGAGGGGGAGGACCGGATCGAACGGCGCGCGGAGGACCGGGACTTCGCCGACCTGCTGCTGTCCGTACCGGCCGTGCGCGAGGACGCCCTGTCCGACACCGCCCACCCCTGGTTCGTGGACGGCGCCCGGCTCGTCGCCTGCGCCCGGAGCAACGAGGGCGTGGACCCGCAGACCGTGGAGGCCACCGCCGCCCGCCTCGCCCGGCTCGCCGCCCGGATGCCGTGGACGGAACTGGAGCGCTTCGAGGTGACCGGCCCCGAGGACGCCCGGGTGCGCGCCACCCGGATCCGCTGGACGCACCGCTGGTACGCGCTGCCCGGCGAGGCCCCGACCGCCCGGGCGCTGTGGGAGGAGCGGCAGATCACCCACGCCGGGCTGCGCGCCTTCATGCCGGCCGACGAGGGCTTCGACGAGGGCTTCGAGGAGGCGAGTTGACCGCTGGGCGGACGCTGGCCGGATCTTGACGGTCCCGGCCGGGGCCGTTCGTAGAGTCGCCCGTATGAGCGAACAGAACGACATCGTCGAAGAGGGCGGCTGGTCGCGGCGCGGTGTCCTGCGGGTCGCCGCGGCCGGTGCGGGCACCGCCGCCGTCGTGGGCGCCGGAGCCTCCACCGCGCACGCCGACGGCCGCCGGCGAGGCGCCCCCACCTTCGTGCTGGTCCACGGGTCCGGCAGCAACTCCTACGGCTGGTCCGCGGTCCTCGCCGAACTGGGCCTGCGCGGGCACCGCGCCATCGCGGTCGACCTGCCCGGCCACGGGCCCGGCGCCTACTTTCCCGTCTCCTACCAGTCGCCCCAGGACCTGGAGCGGCTGGCCACCGAGCCCTCGCCGCTGTCCAAGGTGACCCTGGCGGACTTCGCGGACCACGTCGTGGGCGTCGTACGCGCCGCCCACCGCAACGGCCCCGTCATCCTGGTGGGCCAGAGCCTCGGCGGGGCGACCCTGAACGCGGTCGCCAACCGGGTGCCCGAACTGATCTCCCACCTGGTGTACGCCTCCGCCTTCTGCGCGACGCGGCACACCTCGGTGGTGGACCTGATGATGACGACCGAGGGGTCCACCAGCTCCCTGTTCAAGATCCCGCCCTTCAAGACCTCGCCGGAACTGGGGGTGAACCGGGTCAACTGGCGCTCGTCCGACCCGGCCTTCTTCGCCGCGGCGAAGGAGTCCCTGGCCGCCGACTGGTCGGACGCCGAGGTCCGGGCCCTCCTCAACATCCTGGAGCCCGACGAGTCCGCGACGATCGGCACCGCCGACTCCCGGGGCCTGGCGGCCACGTGGGGCCGGGTGCCGCGCACCTTCCTCCGCTTCACGGAGGACCGCTCGATCCCGCTCGCCCTCCAGGACCTGATGATCCGCGAGGCGGACGAGACCACCCCGCGCAACCGCTTCCGGGTGCGGTCGGTCGCCGCCCCGCACATCGGTCCGCGCGACGCGGCCGTGTGGGGCGACGAACTGGAGCGCGTGGCGGAACTCTGCCGCTGAAGCCGGAACCCGCCGGTCCGGCGGGCCGCGGTGGGGGCGTCTATCGTCGAGGTATGAGCGCGACGGTCGTGGTGTACGAGTACGACCACACGGCGGGTGCGGTGCACGCGCGGGACGGGGCTCCCGTCCTGCGCGTGCACGCGGCGCCCGCCGCCCCCGGGCAGAACGCCGTGCGCGGCCCGAGGACGCTCTGCGGCAAGGACACCTTCGCCATGGGGACGGCCCCGTGGGACCCCGCCGCGCGGCCCGGCGCCGGCTGGTACCCGCCGCAGTACGCGGACCGGGTCTGCGCCGCCTGCGACGACGCGGCGGGGTAGGGGCAGGTCAGGCGCCGGGGGTCAGGGGCAGGGTCAGCGGCCGGGTGCCATGTCGTAGGTCACCCACATGGTCCGCGTGGCCACCTGGTCGTACTTGGACCGGGCCCGGTGGTTGTCGTCGGCGGTGATCCACCGCACCACGCTCCAGCCGCGCTCGGCCGCGAGCTCCCGCAGGGCCCCGAGCAGCAGGTCCGCGGCTCCGGAACCGCGGTGCTCCGGGGCCACGAACAGGTCGTCCAGGAAGCACCCGACCGTCGCGGACAGCGGCCGGGCGAACGGCCGGTAGTGCGCCAGCCCCAGCAGCCGCCCTTCGGAGTCCTCGGCGACGAGGGCGCTCTCCTCGTGCGCGGGGTCGTTCACCCACCCCCATACGGTGGCGGCCGCCTCCTCGGTCTGCTCCACCCGGTAGAAGTCGGCGTAGCCCCGGTACAGGACGCGCCATTGGGCGAAGTCCCCGGGCTGTACGGCGCGGACCTTGATGTCGGACATGTGCGGCAACTCCTGTGATCGACGACCGACGCAACGTAGCAAGCGGCGTCTGCCGTCACACCTGTCCACGGAGGTGCCACGGCCGCCGCCGTCTTCGACACGGCGGCGGGTTCCGGCCGTACGCGACGGACCCGTCCGGGAGCGCCGGCCGGGCTCGCGGCGCTCCGTAAGCTGCCCGGATGCAGCTGGACTTGAGGCATCTGCACGCCGTCTGCCGGATCGCGGAAGCGGGCGGTATGGGGGAGGCGGCCAGGCGGCCGGGGATCTCACAGCCGGTGCGCTCCGCCCAGCTGCGCCGGATCGAGGCCTTCACCGGCGGCGAGCTCTTCGTCCGCGGCCGCCACGGGGTGGAGCCCACGGCCCTCGGGCGCTTCGTCCTCGCCAAGGCGCGCCGCGTGCTCGGCGAGATGGACGCCCTCGGCGCCGAGGCGCGCGCCCGCGCGGCCGATGCCCCGCTCCGGCTCGCCGCATCCTGCCGGTGCTCCTGGACGGCCTGCTCGTCCGGACCGACGCCGCCCTGTCCGGGCGGCACCGGACCTGGCCGAGCCGGCCGGCGAGCGGGGGATGTCCCTCGTGGAGGACGGCGACGGAGGCCCCGAGGCCCTGGTCGAGGCCTGCGCGGCGTCCACCGCGCGGCCGTGGGGGCGTACCTGGCGAACGTGGGCCACAACGGCTTCGACCGGGCGTGGTGCGACGCCCACCCGGAGGCCCGTCCGGAGGCCCCGTCCGGTGTTCGGCCGGGCCCCGGAGGGCGCGCCTCCCGCTCCGGCCGCCCGGCCTCGGCGAACCTCGGACGGTCCCCCTTGAAGGAACGATCCGGCGGCGGGTTAGCATATGAGCGCCGCCTAGCTCGAAAGATAACGTCTGTGACTGTCAACGAGGACTCGTTCGCCAACTGGAAGACCCGCGAGGAGATCGCGGAGTCGATGATCCCCCTCATCGGGAAGCTGCACCGGGAACGGGACGTAACGATCCTGCTCCACAGCCGCTCCCTGGTGAACAAGTCGGTCGTGAGCATTCTCAAGGCCCACCGCTTCGCCCGGCAGATCGACGGCGAGGAGCTGTCGGTCACCGAGACGATGCCGTTCCTCCAGGCCCTCACCGCGCTCGACCTGGGCCCGTCCCAGATCGACATCGGCATGCTCGCCGCCACCTACAAGACCGACGACCGAGGTCTGTCGGTCGAGGACTTCACCGCCGAGGCCGTCGTCGGCGCCACCGGCGAGAACAAGATCGAGCGCCGCGAGGGACGCGACGTCGTCCTCTACGGCTTCGGCCGCATCGGCCGCCTCGTCGCCCGCCTGCTCATCGAGAAGGCCGGCTCCGGCAACGGCCTGCGCCTGCGCGCCATCGTCGTGCGCGGCGGCGGCGAGCAGGACCTCGTCAAGCGCGCCTCGCTGCTGCGCCGCGACTCCATCCACGGCCAGTTCCAGGGCACCATCACCGTGGACGAGGCGG
Organism: Streptomyces sp. NPDC043896; assembly: GCF_056435605.1. NCBI lineage: Bacteria > Bacillati > Actinomycetota > Actinomycetes > Kitasatosporales > Streptomycetaceae > Streptomyces > Streptomyces sp. NPDC043896. Next base: position 234,380 of record NZ_JBWKEE010000010.1, on the reverse strand, counting down.
CGGGCACGATCGTCGCCAACGGCAACACCATCAAGGTGATCTACGCGAACGACCCGTCCGAGATCGACTACACCGAGTACGGCATCAACGACGCCATCCTCATCGACAACACGGGCAAGTGGCGCGACCGCGAGGGCCTCTCCAAGCACCTGCGCCCCGGCATCGACAAGGTCGTCCTGACCGCCCCGGGCAAGGGCGACGTCCCGAACATCGTCCACGGCGTCAACCACGACACCATCAAGCCGGACGAGCGGGTCCTGTCCTGCGCCTCCTGCACCACCAACGCGATCGTCCCGCCGCTGAAGGCGATGGACGACGAGTACGGTGTGCTCCGCGGCCACGTGGAGACCGTCCACTCGTTCACGAACGACCAGAACCTGCTGGACAACTACCACAAGGCCGACCGCCGCGGCCGCTCCGCGCCGCTCAACATGGTCATCACCGAGACCGGTGCCGCCTCGGCCGTCGCCAAGGCGCTGCCCGAGCTCAAGGCCCCGATCACCGGCAGCTCGATCCGCGTCCCCGTGCCGGACGTCTCGATCGCCATCCTGAGCCTGCGCCTGGGCCGCGAGACCACCCGCGAAGAGGTCCTGGAGTACCTGCGCGGCGTCTCGCTGCACTCGCCGCTCAAGCGCCAGATCGACTTCACCACGGCTCCCGACGCCGTCTCGATGGACTTCGTCGGCTCGCGCCACGCCTCCATCGTCGACGCCGGCGCCACCAAGGTGGACGGCGACAACGCGATCCTCTACCTCTGGTACGACAACGAGTTCGGCTACTCGTGCCAGGTGATCCGCGTCGTCCAGCACGTCTCCGGTGTGGAGTACCCGACCTACCCGGTCCCCCAGGTCTGATCCCCTTCAGCTCCTGAACCGGTGCCCCGCCGACGTCCGTCGGCGGGGCACCGTGCTTTCCCGGCCGGCCCGGACGCGGTCGGCCTCGTCCGCCTCATCCGCCTCATCCGCCTCGTCGACGGAGCCGACGGCCACGACATCGACGGCAGGACCGACGGCTCCGGCTCCATGCGGCTGAAGTCCGGCGTGGTGAGAAAAGGCTGGTTTCCGACTGACGTCCCGCACCGTTCCGCCCCCGTCCACGCCCATGTGGCCGGGGGCGGTGCCATGCCCGGAACGGCCATTCCCGCAAGGAATGCGCCACGGTGGCCCGAGCGGTTCGGTCAAGGCGTTTCCGAGAGGGGATTTCCCGGGCGTTCAGGCCATCCCCCCAACGGGTTCGAAGCGGCGGCTTGATCTCCGCTCTAGCGGGCCTTCGGGCCCCTGCGTGATCCTGAGGACCGGGTCGGCCGCACCGATGGCCGGATGGAATCGATATCCGGCCGGACCGAAACCCGAGGAAAAACGGCATTCCCTTGCGCGGTCCGTGCCGTTCCGCCGGCTCGCGGAATTCCGCCCAGTGCACCTTTCGGCTTTTTCTTCCACACGAGGGAGACACGCATGTCCGACACCGCACACACCCCCGAATTCGGCTTCGACGACCTCGACCTCGACCTCGGCGACCTCACCGTCACCGCGATGCGCGACACCGTCGCCCTGCCCGAGGGCGGCGCGTCCTGGGGCTCCTGCTCCTGCCAGGCGTCCTCCTCCTGCAACAAGCCGACGGTGGACACCCCCATCGGCTGACCGGCGCCCCCGACCACCCCCAGCAGAGGAAACCTCCATGCCCCCCGAGAACCACTTACCCGGCTTCGACCTCGACGACCTCGACCTGGGCGACCTCACCGTCACCGCCATGCGGGACACCGTCGCCCTGCCCGAGGGCGGCGCGTCCTGGGGCTCCTGCTCCTGCCAGGGCTCGTCCTCCTGCGCCAAACCGCCCACGCCGGAGACGCCCGCCCTCTAGGGCGTTCCCGAGGCGTGCGGCAACGGCCCCGGCCGTGCGGACACGCCGTGCGGACGGCGGCCCGGTCCTCCCCGCCGTGCCGTCACCGCCCGATCCCCCCACGCACCCCAGGGCTTCCCGCCGCACCCCCGAGCGCGGCGGGAAGCCCCGCGCCCGCGCCGCACCCACCACCGACAGGACGGGGACGACCATGCAGCCGCAGCCGCAGCCGCAGCCGCAGCCGCAGCCGCAGCCGCAGCCGCAGCCGCAGCCGCAGCCGCGCCGCACCGCCGTTCCGGGCGATGGCTCCGGCTACCGCGTGCGGTCCGCGCCGTACGCGCTGGTCCGCGCCACCGTCCTCGCCCACCCCGCGCAGCGGCCGGAGGCAGCCGGGTTCCGCAGCCTGCTCGCCCGCCTCCAGGAGACGGAACGGCGGCTGCTGGAGACCGCCGGGCCGCTCTGCGACGACCTCCACGACAGCCGGGACGGCCATCCGGCCGAGCTCCACCGCGACGTCGTCCTCCCGCTGCGCCGCGCCCTGCACAACCGGCGCGAACCCCGGCCCGCCCTGCTGGAGCGCCTCGGGGACCTGCCGGCCCGGGTACCCCGGCTCGCCGAGTGGACCGCCCTGCGCGCCCGCCGCACCGCCCTCCTCGACGGCCTCGGGCCCGCCGCCGAACGGGCCCTGGACGCCGAACGCGCCCTGCTGGCCGCCCTGTGCCGCGAACCGGCGCTGGCCAAGGCCGTCGCCCTCACCAGCGCCGACCTGCTGCGCGCCGTCGAACGGGCCGGTACCGGGGCGCATGACCGCCGGGCCCGCAAGGAAGAGCCCGCCGTGCTGCGCTACGCCCTGCGGGCCAGCACCAAGACCAGCCCGCTGTCCTGGTTCACCGCCGTCGGCTGGGCACCGCTGACCGGGACCCCCGCCCCGCCCGTCGCCGCCTGGGGCACCGCGCCCCTCTTCGACGGGCCCCCGCGCTCCGTCGTCCGGGCCAACCGCACCCTGACCACCGCCCTCACCCTCGCCCTCCTCGACGCCCCGCACCGCCGGGCCGCCCTGCCCCACCGCATCACCAGCACCGCCCGGACCACCGACGGCCGGGCGGCGTTCACCCGCGACCGGACCTCCTTCGCCGGGGGCCGCTACCTCGTCGCCGACGAGGACCGGGCCGAGCTGCCCCTCACCGGCCCGCTGGACCTGGTCACCGTCCGCGCCGCGGACCCCGTCCCGCTGGACGAGCTGACCGAGCTGCTGGCCGCCGCCCTGACCGGGGCCGGCGGCGAGGGCCGGGCGGCGGCCGCCGGCTTCCTCGGCCGGCTCGCGGAGGCGGGGCTGCTGGTGCCCGCCGAGCCGGTCCCGCCGCAGGACCCCGACCCGCTGGACCGCATCGCCGACTGGCTGGGCTCCGTGGCAGGCGCCACCGCCGAGGAGGCGGCCGAGGACGCCGCCCACGCCGGGCGCCTGCGCGAGCTCGCGCGGACGACCGCCGCGTTCGCGGGCACCCCGGCCGCCGGCCGTCCCGCCCTGCTGGCCGGCCTGTCCCACCGCTGGACCGAGGCCCTCGCCGCCGCCGGGCGCCCCCTCCCCGCCGTGTCCGCCCCGCTCAGCGCGGTCTCCGAGGACGTCGTCGCCCCGCGGCCCCTGCGCCTCGACGGGTTCCTCGACGCCGCCGACCACGAGGCCCTCGGCGAGGTCACCGCACTGGCGGAGCTCTTCGACCTCGGCCACCTCCTGCGCCGGGTCGTCCGCGACCGCTTCGTCGCCCGCTACGGCCCCGGCGGCCGCTGCCCCCACCCCTGGGAGTTCGGCGCCGACATCGCCGAGTCATGGGAGGCCGCCGGGCGGCTCTCCGCCCTCGACCCAGCCGACCCCCTCCCCACCGGTGCCGACGCCCTCGCGGCCCTGCGCGCCGAGACCGCCGCGGCCGTACGCGCGGCCCCGGACGGCGACCCGGCCCGCGCCGCCGAGGTCGTCCTGCCCCCGGAACTCCTCGAAGGCCTCGGCGACCGGCTTCCCGGCTGGGCCCTGTCGCGGCCGCTCAGCTACGCGTACTTCGTCCAGCGCGCCCCCCGGCACGGTCCGCTGTGCGTCAACCAGGTCTACGGCGGCTGGGGCCGCTTCACCAGCCGCTTCCTGGACACCCTGGACCCCGCCGCCGCCACCGCCGTGTCCCGGGAGATCCGACGCGCCCTGGGCCCCGGCGCGCGCGCCGCCCAGATCCGGCCCGTCGGCGGGTTCAACGCCAACCTCCACCCGCTCCTCGTCCCCGACGAGATCGGTCCCGACCGGCGCTGGACCTCCCTCGGCGAAGCCGACCTGGAACTCGTCCACGACGAGACCGACGACCAGGTGCGCGTCCGGCTGCGCGGCACCGGCGAACCCCTCGACGTCCTCTACCCCGGCTTCCTCTCCCCGGTCCTGCTGCCGCCCCGCCTCGGCGCCCACCTCGGCGACCAGCCCCACGGCGTGGTCGACTTCCGCCCGCTCGTCCCCCGGGGCGTCCTCACCGCACCCGGCGGCGGCCGGGTCACCCACGCGCCCCGGCTGCGCCACCGGCACGTGGTGCTCCGCCGGCGGCGCTGGCTGCTGCCGCCCGACGTCGTGGCGCGGCTGCGCGCCGACCTCGCCGCCGGGGGACCGGTCCCGGCGGAGGCCGCCGCCCGCTGGCGCGCCGCCCTGGACCTGCCCGAACAGGTCTTCCTGCACCCGGCCGCCGCCGCCCCCACCGGAAACGCCGCCGAGGACTTCCTGACCGGGCTGAGCCGCCCCAAACCGCACCTCGTGGACCTCGGCAACGCCCTGCACCTGCGCTGCCTCGCCAAGTGGCTCTCCCGCCACACCACCGGCGCCGTACTGGAGGAGGCACTGCCCGCCCCCGGCGGCCAGGACGACCCGGCCCGCGCCGTGGAACTCGTCCTGGAGGTCTACCGGCCCGGGCGGACCCGATGACCCGTCCCCGGACAGCAGAGGAGACAGCCGTGCAGGCAGCCACCCGAGGCCCTGACGGCGACGGCGACGGCGCCGTCGCAGCCGACATGGCCGCCGTCGACGTGATCGCCTACCACCACCACCCGGTCAAGGCCCCGCTGCTGCGCGAAGTGCTGCTGCCCCTCGCCGCGTCGAGCGCGCGGCAAGGTCTCACCGCCCACGTCGAGCGGCACTGGCTGCACGGCCCCCACCTGCGGCTGCGCCTCCAGGGCCCGCCCGCGCGGGTGGAGGCCGCCGCCACCGCGGCAGCCGTCCGGATCCGCGACTGGCTGCGCCTGCACCCCTCCCGCGACGACCGCACCGAGGCCCGGCTGCTGGCGGAAGCGGCCGCCGCCGGGCGCGCCGAACTCGTCCCCCCGCCCTACGGGCCGATCACCCCGGACAACACGGTCCGCACCGAGCCCGCCGACCGGTCCTCCGTACGCGCCCTGCTCGGCGACGACGGCGCCCGCCTGCGCGACGACCTGCTCCGCGACGGGCTCGGCGCGCTGCGGGCCGGAGCCGGCTTCCTCGGCGAACACGGCGACACCGCGCCGGCACGGGTCCGGCTCGCGGTGGCCGCGCTCGCCGCGCACGCCGCAGCCCACCCCGCGGGGCTGGCCGGCGGCCACTACTCGTACGTCTCCCACCTGGAGGACTTCCTCCTCCACGACGACCCCGACGGACGGATCCGCGCCTCCTTCGACCGCCAGTGGGACCGCACCGGGGACGCCGTCACCGCCCTCGTCGGACGCGTCGCCGACGGCGGGGCCCACGGCTGGGAGCGGCACTGGGCCGGCTTCTCCGCCGGCGCGTGGCGGCTGGCGCGAGGCCGGTACGAGGCCGGCGCCGACCTGCACGGCAGCCCGCCCGCCTACCGGGACCGGGCCGCCGCCACCGGGGACCGTGCGGCCGCGGAGCGCTGGGACCCCGACCTCCGCACCCGGTACAGCGAGTTCCACCGGCTGCTGCGGCGCGCCGACCCGGGCGGGGCGATGTTCGGCGACCCCGACTACCTGGTGTACCGGGCCTGCACCAACGCCCTCTACCGGCTCCTCGCCCTCTGCGACGTCCGCCCCCTGGAGCGCTACCTGGCGGCGCACCTGGTGGTCCGGACGGTGCCCGCGCTGACCGGCAGCGACTGGCGCTCGGAACTCGACGCGGCCGTCGCCGCCGTGGAGCGCGGCGCATGACGGCCCCCGGGTACGGGACGCCCGCCGCCGCCGACCCCGCCGCCCGCGCGGTGCGCCGGCTCCGCCCGGGCGTGGCCGTGACTCCGCTGCGGGCCGGGCTCCACCTGCGCGGGCGCTCCGGCAGCGTCACGCTGGAGGGCAGCGAGGCCCTGCCCGCCCTGTGGCGGTGGGTGGAGGGCCCGCTGCGGGCCGGGGTCCTCGACGCGCACCTGGACGCCGCGCAGGCCGGACCGGCGCTGCGCGGCGCCGTGGAGACCCTGCTCGGGCAGCTGGAGGCCCACGGGCTGCTGGTCACGGAGCCCGCCGGGGACGGGGAGGCCCCCTGCCCGGACGCCGGGTACGAGGACCAGGGGCGCGACCCCGTCGCGCTGTGGCTCGGGGCCGGCGCCGAGCGGCCCGCCGCCGCCCGCGCCGCCCTCGCCGGGGCCCGCGCCGAGGTGCTGGCCGGAGCCCCCGACGGGCCCCTGGCCCTCGCCGCCGGGCGGGCGCTGACCCTGGGCGGACTGCCCGTCACCCGCACCGCCGACCCGGCCCTCCCCCCGGGCCGGGTCCTGCTCCGCCTCCACGGCGCCGGACCGGACCGCGCCCTCGCGGCCGGACTCCGCCCCGGCGGCGGCTACGCCACGGCCGTCGGCAGCCCGGCCCGGGCCCGCTCCGACGCGGCGGCCCTGGAGGCCCGGCTCGGCTCCGCGGAGGCGGGCCCCCAGGACCCCGGCGGCACGGCCCCGGCCCCCCTGGCCTCCCTGCTCGGCGGCTCGGCGGCGCACCGCCTGCTCTGCGCGGCCGCCGGGCTCCCCGACCCGGCGGCCGAGGGCGGCGACGAGCGGCTGCTGCCCGGGCTTCCGGCGGTGCTCCTCGCCGCCACCGCGCCGTTGCGGGCCGAGTTCCGCAGCTGGGTCGGGCCCGGGCACCCGGACGCGGACCGCCCGGCGGACCTCGCCCCGGCCGGCACCCTCGGCGAGGCGCTGCGCCGGCTGGCGGCCCTGACCGACGAGCGGTGCGGCGCCCTGCCCGCGCCGGAGCCGGCGGACCTGCCCCAGCTCCCGGTGCCGCTGGCCGTCTGCGCACTGCCCGGGCCGCCGGGGCACGCGCCGGCCGGCGGGCGCCTGGTCGCCGGGGCGCCGCGGCTGGACCTGGCCCGCCTGGAGCTGTTCTGCCGTACGGCGGAACTCCTGCTGGGCGGCCGGGGGTTCACCGTCGGGGCGAACCCCGGGCACGCGCGGGGCCGGGCCCTGCGCGCGGACTTCGCCCGCCGCGCCGCCCGCGCCCGAGGCGTCGCCCGCGCCCCCCGCGCCGCCGGAGCCGCGGACCGGCCGCCGGGCGGCGGGGCGGCGGCCCGGGCCGTGGACGTCGCCGCGCCCCTGTGGTCCGGGCACCCGCAGTTCCGGCACTGGTGGCACACCCTGACGGCCCGTCTGGCGGTGCCCGCCCGCATCCGGGTGGTCCGGGCCGGGCCCGAGGGGGTCCACCACGCCGTGGTCCGCCCGGCCGGGGGGTCCGCGCCGCTGGGGGAGGCCGTGGAGGCCACCCCGGGCGACGCGGCGGCCTTCGCGGCGCTCGCCGCCGTGGCCGCCGTCCGCGCCGGCGAGACGGGCCCGGCGTCGCCCCCGCCCTCCGGCGGGGCCGTCGCCCCGCTGGCCGCGGCCGGCACCCGTACCGCCGGCTGGGAGGACGCGGGCTGGAACAGCAGCTGGCTGGCCGGCACCGCCGGACGGGAGGAGGCCTTCCAGGCCGCCCTGCGCCGCCTGGCCGGACCGTCCCGCGACACCGGGACGCCCGCCCCGGCCCGGAACGGCGAACTCCTGGCGCGGCTGAGGGCGTTCGGGTTCACCGTCCTGCACACCCCCGAGGAGCCGTGATGACCCCCGCAGCCCCGGCCCCCGCAGCCCCGGCCCCCGCAGTCCCCGCAGCGGCCGCCCTCTTCGCCGCGCTGCCCGTACCGGTCCTCGACGCCGCAGCCGCGCGGGAGGCCACCTCCGGGCCGGCCGCCGTCCTGCTGACCGACTGGACCGCCGGCGTCGCCGAGGAGCTGAGCCGGCACGCGCTGGCCCACCCGGTGGCCCTGGTCCCCGTACGCTTCGACGGCCCCCTGGCCCTGGTCGGCCCGCTGCTCGCACCCGGCGCCCCGGCCTGCCTGTCCTGCGCCGAGTACCAGCGGCTCGCCACGGCCGGCGGACGCGTGCCCCGGCAGAGCCCGGCGCTCGCGCTGGCCGGCGTACCGTCCCCGGCGCTGGCCGAGTCCCTCGGCGCCCTCGTCCGGGACCTCCTGGACGGCCACGCCCGCCCGGCGCCCGCCGGGGAACCGCCGGCCGCCACCGTGTACCTGCTCCACCAGGGGCGCGGCACCTGGTCCACCCACCGGATCCGGCCCGTCGGCGGCTGCGCCGTCTGCCACCCCCTGCCCCCGGACTCCGCCGCCGGCCCGGCCCCGCTGCCCTCGGCACCCCGCCCGCTGCCCGACCCGTACCTGCTGCGCGCCCCCAACCCCCGCACCACGGCCGACCGGATGCGCGCGGCCCTGCACGACGAGCGGTTCGGGCCGGTCCGCAGCCTCTTCCGCACGGAGGACTCCGCGTTCTGCCTGACCACCGCCTTCGTGACCGACGGCCGCGCCGTCGACGACGGCGGCTACGGCCGGGCCGGCGACTTCGCCGGCAGCGAGCGGACCGCCCTCTTCGAGGCCGTCGAAAGGTACGCCGGGATGCGCCCCACCGGCCGCCGCACCGACCTGCGGGCCTCCTTCGCCGCACTCGGCCCCGAACGCGCCCTGGACCCGGAGACCCTCGGCCTGCCCGACCCCGCCCACCACGGGCACCCGGCCTCGCCCACCGTCCCCTACACGCCCGGCCTCGAACTGGACTGGGTGCGGGGCTGGTCCCTCACCCGGCAGCGGGAGGTGGCCGTCCCCGAGCACGTCGCGTACTGGGACCCGCCCGGCGGGGCGCGGCCGCGCGTCGTGTACGAGTCGTCCAACGGCTGCGGCCTGGGCAACAGCCCCGAAGAGGCCGCGCTCTACGGCCTGTTCGAGGTCGCCGAGCGCGACGCCTTCCTGATGGCCTGGTACGCGGCCACCCCGCTGCCCCGCGTACAGCTCCCGCCGGAGGACACCGACACGGTCCTCCTCGCCGACCGGGCGGCCCTGGCCGGCTACCGGCTCCTGCTGCTCGACGCGACCAACGACTTCGGCATCCCCGCCGTCGTCGCCGTCTGCCGCTACGAGGGCTCCCACCCGGACGCGCCCCGGATGTTCCTCGCCGCCGGCGCCCACCACGACCCCCGTGCCGCGATCCGCTCCGCCGTGGCCGAGGTCGTCACCAACGTGCTGGAGTCCGCGCAGCGCGCCCTCGCCGAGGACCGGCCGCGCGACCCCGCACGGCTGCGCCCGATGCTCGACCACCCCGAGCTGGTGGTCACCCTCGACGACCACGTCGGGCTGAACGCCCTGCCCGAGGCGGCCCCCCGCCTGGAGTTCCTCTTCGCCGACACCCCCTGCCGGACCGTGGCCGAGACCTGGCCGGGCGCGCCCGCGCCGGTGTCCGACCTCTCCGCCCTGCTCACCGCGACCGTGGAGCGGCTCGCGCGGGCGGGCCTGGAGGTGGTCACCGTCGACCAGACCGAGCCGGGAGTACGCGAACGGCTCGGCCTGCACTGCGTGAAGGCCGTCGTGCCCGGCTCGCTGCCGATGACCTTCGGGCACGTCAACCGCCGCACCCGGGGCCTGCCCCGGCTGCTGGAGGTGCCCCACCGGCTCGGCCGCACGGACCGGCCGCTGCGCCACGAGGACCTCGCCCTCCACCCGCACCCCTTCCCCTGACCTCCCCCGCACCCCGACCGGTGCGGACAAGGACCGGACGTGACGACGTGACTTCGACCGACACCTGGCACAGCCACCACCTCTTCCTGCACTCCGCCACCGGGGACACGGACGCGTTCCTGGTCCACGAAGCGGCCCCCCTCCTCGACGGGCTCGTCGCGTCGGGGGAGGCAGGAGGATGGTTCTTCATCCGCTACGGAGAGGGCGGACCGCACGTCCGCGTCCGGGTCCGAGGCCTGAGCGCGGCCGCGGCCGCCGCACTGCCCGGGGAACTGGCCCGCGCCGCGAAGGCGGTGCCCGCCGTACCGGGGCCGTGGCCGTCCCGCCACGGAGAGGTGCGCGCCGTGGCCTACGCACCCGAGACCGAGCGCTACGGCGGACCGCGCGCGCTGCCCGTCGCCGAGGAGGTCTTCGAAACCTCCAGCCGGGTGGCGGTCGACGCCCTGCGTGCCCTGCCCGGGGGCGGCGGGACCGGCGCCCGGCTCACCGCCGCCGCCGACCTGGCCCACACGACGGCGCACGCCCTCGGCATGGACGCGCTCACCGCGGCGCGCTGGCTGCGCGGGCACGCCGCCGGCTGGCGGTGGGTCACCGAGGTCGAGCTGCTGCCCGGCGCGTCCGTGCACACCCGGGTCAACTCCGTGTACGCGGCGCAGCGCACGGGCCTGCGCGGGCGGGCCACCGAGCTGCGCGAGCGGGTCGACGCGGGCACCGCCGCGCCCTGGCTCCTGCGCTGGGCGGCCGGTGTCCGCGCGGCCGACGCGCGGCTGCGGCACCTGGGGGAGGAAACGCGGGCCTGGGTGTGGGGCTCCCAGCTGCACATGCTGTTCAACCGGCTCGGTATCACCCCCGACGAGGAGCGGGCGGTGTGCCGGCTGGCGGCCCGCACCCTGCTGGAGACCGGGGAGGCGCCCGGGTACTTCCCGTCCGGGCACACCGCCGCCGACTTCCAGTACCTCGAACGGAGCAAGTTCCAGATCGGCCGGGGCGAGGACACCGAGCTGCGCCCGCTGCCGGACGGCCCGGACCGGCCCGCGGCGCCCGGGCCCGAACTGGACCTGCCGGCCGACCCGCTGCCCGAGGTGTCGCTGGCCGCCGCGCTGGCCGCCCGCACCACGCGGCGCGGCCCGCTGCGGGGACCGCTGGACGCCGGCACCCTGGGCTCGCTGCTGTGGAACGCCCTGTCCGAGAGCGCCCGCACCGAGCAGCAGCTGCCCGACGGTTCGGCCCTGGCCCTGTCCCACCGGCCCTACCCGAGCGCCGGGGCCCTGTACACGGCCCGGGTGCGGCTGGCGGTGCTCGACGTGGCGGGGGTGCCGGCGGGCACGTACGACTGCCTGCCGGAACGGCGGACCCTGCGCCGCGTGGGTCCGGCACCGGCCGTGGCGGAGGTCAAGGCGCTCTCCACGTACCTCTCCCGCCCGGACACGGACCCCCACTGGATCGGCGTCGACGGGATGCCCGTGCTCCTGGCCGTCCACGTGGACCTCGGGCTGCTGCGCCGGCGCTACGGGCTGCGCGCGCTGCGGCTGGCCCTGCTGGAGGCCGGCCACCTCACCCAGACGCTGCTGCTCACCGCGGCGGCGCTGGGCCTGGCCGGCGTCCCGCTCGGAGGCTTCCACGACGACCTCGCGCAGGAACTGCTCGGCCTGGACGACCTGGAGCAGCCGCTCCAGTACCTGCTGCCGCTGGGGCGCCGCACCCCCTGAGCCCGGTGCGACGGCCCGGCCCGGTCCGGGGCCGGGCGGGGGCCGGGCGGGGGCGCCGCCGCGGGTCAGCGGCTGAAGCCGGCGACCGCGGTGTGGACGGTGACGCGGGCGCCGCCGAGGAGGGCGGCCTTGGCGCGGAGGCGTTCCATGACCGCCGGGCCCGGGTCGCCGTACAGGTCGATGGAGCGCATGTGGATCAGCGGGACGAAGGCGCGGAACCTGGGCCCGCCGAGTTCGAGGTGGAACTCCAGCGAGGCCGCGTCGGGGTGGACGGCGACCAGTGTCATCGTCGCCCCGGCGTCGTCGACGTGGAAGCGGTACGTCAGCAGCCGCGGTTCCATCACCTCGACGAAGGCCGCGAGCTCGCGCATGGCGGCCCTCGCCTCGCGGAGCCGGCCGGGCAGGACGTCCGAGCGGTCGACGTAGAGGATCGTCTCGGGTGGCGCCATGTCCCGACGCTAGCGGGACGGCCGCCGCCACCCGGCGCGACGCGCCCCGGGAACCCGCCCGTGCGACCGCCGGGGCCGGGGACCCCGCCCGGGAGCCGCCGGCCGGCCGCCGGTGGGACGGGGGTGTCGGCGGGGGCCGCTAGGCTTCTCGAATGGCCCTTCCGGACGCTTCCCCCGAGATCTCCGACTCCCTGCAGGTACTCCACCGCGTATTCGGTTACAGCTCCTTCCGCGGCGAGCAGGAGGAGATCATCGAGCAGGTCGCCGGGGGCGGCGACGCCCTCGTGCTGATGCCGACCGGCGGCGGCAAATCGCTCTGCTACCAGATCCCCGCGCTCGTCAGGGACGGCACCGGCATCGTCATCTCGCCGCTGATCGCGCTGATGCAGGACCAGGTGGACGCGCTCACCGCCCTCGGGGTGCGGGCCGGATTCCTCAACTCCACGCAGGACCCCTACGAGCGGCAGGCCGTCGAGCAGGCCTTCCTCGCCGACGAGCTGGACCTGCTCTACCTGGCCCCCGAGCGCCTGCGCACCGAGGGCACCCAGCGGCTCCTCGACCGGGGCCGGGTGTCCCTGTTCGCGATCGACGAGGCGCACTGCGTCGCACAGTGGGGCCACGACTTCCGGCCCGACTACCTGGCCCTGTCGATGCTCCACGAGCGCTGGCCCAAGGTGCCGCGGATCGCCCTGACCGCGACCGCCACGGAGGCCACCCACGCCGAGATCGCGGCGCGGCTGGGCCTGGAGGACGCCCGGCACTTCGTGGCCAGCTTCGACCGGCCCAACATCCAGTACCGCATCGTCCCCAAGAACAACCCCCTCCGGCAGCTGCTGGAACTGATCAGGACCGAGCACGACGGCGACGCCGGCGTCGTCTACTGCCTCTCGCGGTCATCGGTGGAGAAGACAGCCGCCTTCCTGGTGGAGCAGGGCATCGACGCCGTGCCGTACCACGCCGGCATGGACGCCCGCACGCGCGCCACGAACCAGGCGCGCTTCCTGCGCGAGGACGGGGTCGTGGTGGTGGCCACGATCGCCTTCGGCATGGGCATCGACAAGCCCGACGTGCGCTTCGTGGCCCACCTCGACCTGCCGAAGTCCGTCGAGGGCTACTACCAGGAGACCGGGCGCGCCGGCCGGGACGGCGAGCCGGCCACCGCCTGGCTGGCGTACGGCCTGCAGGACGTGGTCCAGCAGCGCAAGCTCATCGACGGCTCCGAGGGCGACGAGACGCACCGCCGCTCACTGGCCGCCCACCTGGACGCCATGCTCGCGCTGTGCGAGACCGTCGACTGCCGCCGGGTCCGGCTGCTCGCCTACTTCGGGCAGTCCGGGGAGCCCTGCGGCAACTGCGACACCTGCCTGACCCCGGCCGAGTCCTGGGACGGGACGGTCGCCGCGCAGAAGCTGCTGTCCACGGTGTGGCGGCTGGCGCGGGAACGGCGCCAGAAGTTCGGCGCCGGCCAGATCATCGACATCCTCCAGGGCAAGAAGACGGCCAAGGTCATCCAGTTCGACCACGACGGCCTGTCGGTGTTCGGCGTCGGCGCGGACCTGAGCACGGGGGAGTGGCGCGGGGTCGTGCGCCAGCTGCTGGCCCTGGGCCTGCTCGCGGTGGAGGGCGACTACGGCACCCTCGTGCTGACGGACGCCAGCGGAGAGGTGCTGGGCGGGCGCCGCACCGTCCAGATGCGCAAGGAGAAGGCACCGGCCGCCCCGGCCCGCAAGGAGGCCGGATCCCGGTCCGGCAAGAGCGCGCGGGTCCCCGTCGACCTGCCCGCCTCCGCCGTGCCCGTCTTCGAGGCGCTGCGCGCCTGGCGGGCGGCGACCGCGCGGGAGCAGGGCGTCCCGGCGTACGTCGTCTTCCACGACGCCACGCTCCGGGAGATCGCGACGCGTCTGCCCGGCACGGTCGAGGAGCTCGGCGGCATCGGCGGCGTCGGCGAGGCCAAGCTCGCCAAGTACGCCGACGGGGTCCTGGAGGCCCTGGCCGGGCTGGGGGGCGCGGCGGCGCCCGCGGCTCCGCCCGCCGCCGAAGCGGAACCCGCGCCGGCACCGGAGCCCCCGTACGAGGAGGAACCGCCCTTCGACCTCGACGAGGACCCGCCCTGGGACGACTGGCGCTGACCGTCCCCGCAGGAAGCGCACGTCAGGGCCGCGTCAAAGATCGGTCTCCTTGTGCAAAGGGAACGTCAGGAAGTGCGCCCAGGGGAGTCGCGCGGGCACAGACTGGTGGTGCGACGGAGCCGGTTGACGGCCGGCGGCACGCCGAACGGAGCACGGTCCCACCGTGGGGGTACGGACCGGGCGCCGGAGGGGCGTGCCGCTCTCCGGGCGCAACCCCTGGGCCGTCCGGCCACCGGTGTGGGGATACCGGTGGCGGGACGGCCCGCACGCGTCACGCGCCGGTGTAGGCCGCGAGGTGCTCGGCGGTGAGGGTGGAACCGGCGGCGACGAGGTCGGCGGGCGTGCCCTCGAAGACGATCCGGCCGCCGTCGTGGCCGGCGCCCGGCCCCAGGTCGATGATCCAGTCCGCGTGCGCCATCACCGCCGGGTGGTGCTCGACCACGATGACCGACTTGCCGGAGTCGACCAGCCGGTCGAGCAGGCCGAGCAGCTGCTCCACGTCGGCCAGGTGCAGGCCGGTGGTCGGCTCGTCGAGGACGTAGACCCCGCCCTTGTCGGCCATGTGCGTGGCCAGCCTCAGCCGCTGCCGCTCGCCGCCGGACAGCGTGGTCAGCGGCTGGCCGAGGGTGAGGTAGCCGAGCCCGACGTCCGAGAGCCGGCCGAGGATGCGGTGCGCGGCCGGGACGCGGGCCTCGCCGGACCCGAAGAACTCCTCCGCCTCCCGGACCGGCATCGCCAGCACCTCGCTGATGTCCCGGCCCCCGAGGCGGTAGTCCAGCACGGACGCCTGGTAGCGCTTGCCCTCGCACTCCTCGCAGGTGGAGGACACCCCCGCCATCATCCCGAGGTCGGTGAAGACGACCCCGGCGCCGTTGCAGGCCGGGCAGGCGCCCTCGGAGTTGGCGCTGAACAGCGCCGGCTTCACGCCGTTGGCCTTGGCGAAGGCCGACCGGATCGGGTCGAGGAGCCCCGTGTACGTCGCCGGGTTGCTCCGGCGCGAGCCGCGGATCGCCCCCTGGTCGACGGAGACCACGCCCTCGTCCGCCGGGATCGACCCGTGCACGAGCGAGCTCTTGCCGGAGCCGGCGACACCGGTGACCACCACCAGCACCCCGAGCGGGACGTCGACGTCGACCCCGCGCAGGTTGTGCGCGTCCGCCCCGCGGATCTCCAGGGCGCCCGAGGGCTTGCGCACGTCCTCCTTCAGACCGGTGCGGTCGCCCAGGTGGCGGCCGGTGACCGTGCCGGAGGTCCGCAGACCCTCCACGCTGCCCTCGAAGCACACGGTGCCGCCCTGCGTGCCCGCGCCGGGGCCGAGGTCGACGACGTGGTCGGCGATCGCGATCGTCTGCGGCTTGTGCTCCACGACGAGGACCGTGTTGCCCTTGTCGCGCAGCCGCAGCAGCAGCTCGTTCATCCGCTGGATGTCGTGCGGGTGCAGGCCCGTGGTGGGCTCGTCGAAGACGTAGGTGACGTCGGTGAGCGCCGAGCCGAGGTGGCGGACCATCTTCACGCGCTGCGCCTCGCCGCCCGACAGGGTGCCCGCGGGACGGTCGAGCGCGAGGTAGCCGAGACCGATCTCCACGAAGGAGTCCAGGGTGTGGCGGAGCTTGTCCAGCAGCGGCGCCACCGAGGGCTCGTCGAGGCCGCGGACCCATGCGGCCAGGTCGCTGATCTGCAGGGCGCAGGCGTCGGCGATGCTGATCCCGCCGATCTTCGAGGCACGGGCCTCGGCGGTCAGCCGGGTCCCCTCGCACTCGGGGCAGGTGGCGAAGGTCGTGGCGCGTTCCACGAACGCCCGGATGTGCGGCTGGAGCGCGTCGAGGTCCTTCGACAGCATCGACTTCTGGATCTTCGGGATCAGCCCCTCGTAGGTGAGGTTGATGCCGTCCACCTTGATCTTGGTCGGCTCCTTGTGGAGGAGGTCGCTCAGCTCCCGCTTGGTGTACTTGCGGATCGGCTTGTCCATGTCGAAGAAGCCGCTGCCGCCGAAGATCCGCCCGTACCAGCCGTCCATGCTGTAGCCGGGGACGGTGAGCGCGCCCTCGCCGAGGGACTTGGAGTCGTCGTAGAGCTGGGTGAGGTCGATGTCGGAGACGCTGCCGCGGCCCTCGCAGCGCGGGCACATGCCGCCGGTGCGGTTGAAGGTCGCCTTCACCGTCTTCTTGGCGCCCTTCTCGACGGTGATCGCCCCGCTCGCCCGGACCGAGGGGACGTTGAAGGCGTACGCGCCGGGCGGGCCGACGTGCGGATCGCCCAGGCGGCTGAAGAGGATCCGCAGCATCGCGTTGGCGTCGGTGGCGGTGCCGACGGTGGAGCGGGGGTCGGCGCCCATCCGCTGCTGGTCGACGATGATCGCCGTCGTCAGCCCTTCCAGCACGTCCGCCTCGGGGCGCGCCTGCGTCGGCATGAAGCCCTGCACGAAGGCGCTGTAGGTCTCGTTGATCATCCGCTGGGACTCCGCGGCGATCGTGTCGAACACCAGCGAGCTCTTGCCCGAACCCGAGACGCCCGTGAACACCGTCAGCCGGCGCTTGGGGATCTCGATGCTGACGTCCTTGAGGTTGTTCACGCGCGCCCCGTGGACGCGGATCAGACCGTGGCTGTCGGCGATGTGGGGCGCGGGCGACCGCGTTTCCGTCCTCTTGGCCATGCTCTCCGTCTCTCCGTCGCTCGGTCCTGCCGGCCCGTGAGCCGTGTGCCTGTTCCCGCCGTGCGGTGCGCGTCGACCGCCGCCCCGCACGGAACCGTACGGAACCCACGCTATGCGGGGTCCGGGGCCCGGCGCTTCTCCATTGCTGACCGGCCTCCCGCCGGACTCCCGCCGCGCCGCCCGGTCGCCGGCCGCCCTGCCGCCACCGCACCGGCGCCGGAGCGGCCACCCGTGTTCCACAGCGCAAAGCCCACCTGACCGGCGCGAACGGGAGGGCGTCTTCCAGCCAAACGGGCCGGTGCGACCCGAAGGAGCCGTACCGGGGACCGGGGCCCCTCGCGCTAGTGTGCGTACGTGAACTCTCATGTCGTCATAGGTTTCGGGCCCGCCGGAGCAGCCACCGCTCGGCTGCTGGCCGAACGGGGCCACTCAGTCAAGGTCGTCACCGCCTCGGGCCGGGCCCCGGAGCCCGGCATCGAGCACGTCGCACTGGACGCCCGGGACGCCGGGCGCCTGACCGAGGTGGCGCGGGGCGCCGCGGCCCTCTACAACTGCGCCTCCCCGCCCTACCACCGCTGGGCGGGCGAATGGCCCGCGCTGGCCGCCTCGGTGTGCGCCGCCGCCGAGGCCACCGGGGCCGTGCTGGTCATGCTGGGCAACCTCTACGGGTACGGCCCGGTGGACGTCCCCATGACGGAGGGACTGCCGCTCGCGGCCACCGGCCCCAAGGGGCGGGTCCGCGCCGCCGTCTGGGAGCAGGCCCGCGCGCTCCACGAAGAGGGCCGCGTCAAGGCCGTCGAGGTACGGGCCTCGGACTTCTTCGGACCCGGAGTCACCGACGGCGGGCACCTGGCCGCCCGGGTGGTGCCCCCGTTGCTGCGCGGGAAGCCCGTCTCCACCCTCGGCGACCCGGACGCCCCGCACAGCTGGACCTACCTCCCCGACGTGGCCCGGGTCCTGGCCGAGGTCGCGGGCGAGGAGCGGGCCTGGGGCCGGGCCTGGCACGTGCCGACCGGGCCCGCGCTCTCCGTCCGCGAGATGACCGGCCGGCTGGCGGCCGAGGCGGGCACCGGGCCGGTGGCGGTACGGGGGCTGCCCGTGGCCGTCCTTGCCGTTGGCGGGCTCTTCGTGCCGCTGCTGCGCGAACTCAAGGAGATCCGCTACCAGTTCGACCGGCCCTTCGTCGTCGACGCGAGCGCCTACGAGGCCGCGTTCACGGTCCGGGCCACCCCCCTGGACGAGCAGGTGAAGGCGACCGTGGCCTGGTGGCGCGAGCGACTGGCAGCCGCCCGATGACCGCTGTGACGCGCGACGACGTCGCCGTCGTCGGAATGGCGTGCCGGTTCCCCGGAGCCCGCGACCTGAACCGGTACTGGCGGCTCCTGACGGACCCGCGGCCGCAGTTCTCCGGCATACCCGACACGCGGTGGCGCGCCGCCGCCTTCCTCGGTGACGACTTCCGCGACACCTCGGCCGCCTACACCGACACCATGGCCCTGCTGCCGGACGTGGACCTCTTCGACGCCGCCCACTACGGCATCCCGCCGCGCCGGGCCAGGGCGATGGACCCCCAGCACCGGCTGCTGATCGACCTCGCCCGCGAGGCCCTCCAGGACGCGGGATGGGAGGCCGACGGCTTCGACCGCGAGGAGACCTCGGTGATCACCGCGCTCACCGAGAGCGGCTACCGCCAGCTCAGCACCATGCGGCTGCGGATGCGCCAGCTGGCCGGCGGCGAGTTCGGGGCCCGGGCGTCCGGCCCCGGCTGGGAGGAGACGGTCCGCGCGGTCGACGGGCTGCACGGCACCTCCGCCGCCGGCCTCCTGCTCAACATGGGCCCGAACACCATCAGTTCGGTCTTCGACCTGCACGGCGAGAGCTACGCCCTGGACTCGGCCTGCTCCGGCGGCCTGATGGCCGTGGCCAACGCCGTGCACGCGCTGCGCGCGGGCCGCTCCCGCATCGCGCTCGCGGGCGGCGCCCAGCTGGTGCTCACCCCCGACCTGCTGGTGGGGCTCTGCCGGATCGGCGCCGTCTCGCGCAGCGGCCGGTGCCTGCCCTTCGGGGCGAAGGCCGACGGCTTCGTCCTCGGGGAGGGCGCCGGGGTGCTGGTCCTGCGCCGGCTCTCCGACGCGCTGGCGGCCGGCGACCGGGTGTACGCGGTGATCCGGGGCGTGGGCACGGCCAACGACGGCACCGTGCAGGGCGGTATGCACCCCCAGGCCGCAGGCCAGCTCCGGGCCCTGCGCCGGGCCTACCGGGACGCGGACGTGACACCGGACTCGGTGGACTACCTGGAGGCGCACGGCACCGGAACGACGGTGGGCGACCCCGTCGAGCTCGGCGTCCTGCGCGAACTGCGCGGCGAGGGCGCCCGGCCGGCCTTCCTCGGTGCCGTCAAGGCGGTGGTCGGGCACTCGCTGAACTCCGCCGGCCTGGCAGGGCTGATCAAGACGGTACTGGCCGTGCACCGGGGTGTGGTCCCGCCGCAGCCGGAGTTCGAGGCGGCCGACGGCGCCCTGCTCGACGCCGCGCGGCTGACGGTCCCCACGGCGCCGGTCCGCTGGCCGGAGACCGGCGGGCCGCGCCGGGCCGGGGTGAGCGCCTTCGGCTTCGGCGGCACCGGCGTGCACCTGGTGGTGGAGCAGGCCCCCGCGCCGGCCGCCCCCGCGGTGCCGGTGCGGGGGCCGCACGTGCTCGTGCTCAACGCCCGCGACCGGGCGGGGCTCGCCCGGCACGCCCGGGAGCTGGCCGAGGCCGTCGCCGAGGACCGGCCGGAGCCGGCCGCGCTGGCGGACACCCTGGCCCGCCGGGCCCCGCTCGCCGAACGCCTCACCCTGGTGGTGGAGGACGCCGCCGACGCCGTCGTACGGCTGGCCGACGCGGCCGCGCGGGTGGAGGCGGGACGTACGGGCGACCCCGGACCGGAGCCGCCCGCCGTCGTGCCCGGGCAGCGGGTACCCCCCTGCACGCTGCCGCCGAGCCCGCTCGCCCCGCGCCGGCACTGGGCCGTGGACGAGTCGGCCCGCGACGTGGCAGGCCCGGAGGCGCCCGCGGACCCGTACGCGCCGGGACGGAACGGGGCGGGTGCCGCGGCCCCGGCGGTCCCGGCGGGCGGCGGGGCCGTGGCGGCGGCCGTGCTGGAGGAGGTGTCGAGGGCGGGCGTCTTCCCGCTCTCGGACCTGGCCACCGGGATGAGCCTCGTGACCGACCTCGGCTTCGACTCCCTCATGCTCCAGGAACTGGAGGTCAACATCGGCAAGCGGGTACCGGGCTTCCGGGCCGGGGAACTGTTCACCCCCGGCCTCACCGTCGGCCGGCTGATCGCCCTCGCCTCCGGGGAGGAGGTGGACGGAGCCGGGCCGGCGGCTTCCGGAGAACCGATTCTGCCGGAGGCGCCGCCCCGCTGGAGCGCCGACTCCGCGAGCGTCGACGAGTTCCCCGAGGTGGCCCGGTTCGAGGAGCGGCTCGACGCGGTCGCGGGAAGCCCCTCGGGGTCCCCGTACTTCCGGGTCCACGAGGGCACGATCACCGACACCACGACGATCGGCGGCCGCCCGTACCTGTCCTTCGGAAGCTACAACTACCTCGGCATATCCGGCCATCCGGCGGTCAACCGGGCCGTGCACGAGGCCGTCGACCGGTACGGGACCTCGGTCTCGGCGAGCCGCGTGCTCTCCGGTGAACGCGACCTCACCGTCCGGCTGGAACGGGCGCTGACGGAATTCCTCGGCGTCGGCGACTGCCTGACGCTGGTGAGCGGCCACGCCACCAACGTCACCGCGATCGGCCACCTCGTCGGCCCGGGGGACCTCGTGGTCCACGACGCGCTCGCCCACGACAGCATCCTCCAGGGCTGCGCCCTGTCCGGAGCCGCCCGGCGCCCCTTCGCCCACAACGACATGGGCCGGCTGGAGCAGATGCTGAGGCTCAACCGGTCCCGGTTCCGGCGGGTACTGATCGCCGTCGAGGGCGCGTACAGCATGGACGGCGACCTCGTCGACCTGCCCGCCGTGATCGAGCTGAAGAAGCGCTACGGCGCCCTGCTGATGGTGGACGAGGCCCACAGCATCGGCACGGTGGGCGAACGCGGCGCGGGCGTCGGTGAGTTCTTCGGAGTCGACCGCGCCGACGTGGACCTGTGGATGGGCACCCTGTCGAAGGCCTTCGCCAGCTGCGGCGGCTACCTCGGCGGCTCGGCCCGGATGGTGCGCTGGCTGCGCCACACCCTGCCCGGCTTCGTCTACAGCGTCGGCCTGACCCCGGCCAACGCGGCGGCGGCGCTGGCCGCCACCGAGCTGATCGCCGGAGAGCCGGAGCGGGTCCGGGCGCTGCGGCGCAACTCGGAGCACTTCCTGCGCCTGGCCGCCTCGGCGGGGCTGGACACGGGCTCCAGCGCGGGCACGCCGATCGTGCCGTGCATCCTCGGGGACTCGGCGAAGACCCTGCGCGTGGCGAACCGGCTCTTCGAGCGGGGTGTCGTCGCCGATCCCATCTTCCACCCGGCCGTGGAGGAGGGGCTGTCGCGGCTGCGGTTCTTCGTCACCAGTGAGCACCGCGAGGACGACATCGCGCGGGCCGTCGCCTTGCTGGCCGAGGAGGTGGCGTCCGCCGGGAGGTAAGCCCATCTCAGATCAGGGTGCGTTCGATGCGGCTGAGGGTGGCGCTCTTCGCGGGCCGGTCGCCCTCTTCCGCGTCCGCGTCGGTGCCGTGCGGCTGTTCCGCGCCGCCCATCCGCTGGGAGAGCAGGTAGGCGATGATCTCGGCCTCCTGTTCCTGGACGTCGTCGTAGGTCGCGCGCAGGAGCATGTCGCGCACGATGTCGGGGTCGAGGTCGGGGAACAGGAGGCGGGCGGCCGCCTCGTCCAGTCCGCCGGCCCCGCGGTGGCAGCAGATGATGTGACCCAGCTCGTGCAAGATGATGTGCTCCTGATGCGCGCTGGTGGTGTTGGCGTCGTAGAAGATCAGGTCCTCGTCGCGGGCGGCGACCCACATGCCGCACGGGTGCGACGAGGGCATCTGCATCGGGACCAGGATGATCGGGCGGTCGCGGACCTCGCCCAGGTGGCGGCAGAGCTCGGCCACGTCGGGGGCCTCGGGGAGGTCGAGTTCGGCGATCCGCCGGGCACCGGCCTTCCGGAGCTTCTTGAGCCGGCTGCGCCGGTCGTGGTCGGCGGCCCGCTCCTTCCAGACGCCCCTCATTCGGGGTCGGTGGAGTCGGTGACGGGGGGAAGGCCCTGCAACTGCCGGTACTGGTCCATGATGGCCGTGATCGCCTGGAGGTTCTCCTTCTTCATGCCCGCCGCCCGCATGGCCACGGCGCGGACGCCGGACTGCCGCAGCGCCTCGATGGCGGCGACCTGGCTGAGCACGGACTCGGCGACCTTGTCGTCGAAGAAGTAGGCGACGGAGACGCCGAAGAAGCGGGCGAGGGCCGCCAGGAGGTCGGGCGAGGGGTTGGACCGCTTGCCCGTCCGCAGTTGCGACAGGTACACGCCCCCGACCTTGAGTTCGGGATTGGCCCGCTTGAGTTCCTCGGCCACCTCGGCGTTGGTCCAGTGCCTGCCCTTGGGGCGGACGGTCTTGAAGAGGTCGTCGAGGCGCACTGCGAGCAGGGGCCGGTCGCCGCCCTCGGTCTCAGTCTCGGTCATGGTGATCCTTCCTCCCGTCACCTCCTCGGTATAGCCCTTGGCTATACGCCAGTTTCACAGATTAGCGGTCAGTTGACAATTGGCCTGGACTCCGCCAACGTTGGGTCTCGCCGATAGCTGGCAGTTAACTCGACTCACGGGGGTTTGTCGGTTGGCTCGCCGGTGAAAAACGGACTGGCCCGGCCCTCGGGGGATGGGCCGGGCCAGTCCGGGCGGTAACCGCCCGTCCCGCCCCGTGCGGAGACGGGGGGTAACGGGGGAGCCACCCGCCCGGTTTGACGGGGGATGCAAACCGGGCGGGAGCTTCAACTCGCGGTGCCGAGTTTACTGTAGGCGGCCGCGACTTTGGTGAGCCATGCGACCTCCGCCGTGAAGTTGTCGGTGTCGCGGTCGTCGAAATCGCCGTCGTCCTTGCTCTCCTGAGGGACGGTCCCATTCCGCTTGGCCAGCAGAGCCTGCTTGATCTGCGCCGCTTCCGTGAAGGCCTGCCGCAGCTCCTCGCCGGCGTCCTTGCCCGGACCCCCGGAACCCGGGGCGGTGCGGTCGATGTAGGGGCGCAGATCGCGCCATCCGTCGCGTATCTCGACCACCCGGCGGTGCAGGCGGTAGTCCATCTCGGAGACCGAGGCGCCCGGCGGTTCCAGCGCGATGTCGGGGGAGGACTCGTACAGGTCCCGCCAGAGCGGGTACAGCGCCCGGTACGAACGGTAGCTGCGCGCCCAGTCCAGCAGACGGGTGGCCGCCGGGCCCCAGGAGGAGTTCGTCAGGCTCAGCGAGAGGATCACGATGCCCGTCGCGCTGAAGATGTTCGAGGCGAGCTTCCACACCCCGATGTCGAACCCGGCCGCCGCCGTCAGGATGTTGACCGTCCGCGCCGAGCAGTACAGGAAGAGCACCACGGCGGCGACCCGGAGCATCCGCAGCGCCTGCCGCAGCGAAGCGTTGTCGGTCATCCGGGCGTAGGGGCCGCACTGGCGGAAGATGGTGACGCACGGAACCGCCTGCGACACGATGAACGCCAGCAGGTACGTCAGCACCAGCGGCTGGCCGCTGCCCGTGTCGAAGTCGGAGGACGGCCGGTTCGTGCCGTCGGCGAGCAGGAACAGGGCGACCAGGACCACGTTCAGGACGACGCCGGTGACCGTCCACCAGCGCGCCCTGCGGACCGCCTCCTCGTCGGCGTCCGCCCACTTCAGCAGGATGATCTGCGAGCTCACGCAGAAGGCGACCGCCGCCAGGTGCATGCAGAGGATGGCGAGGTTGCCGACGCCGAGGACGCTGCCGCCGCCCATGGCGACCGCGCCCATCGTGAAGGTCAGGCACTGCAGCAGCAGGGTGGTGATCAGCGCGCGGTACGCGCTGTCGCGCCAGCTGCGGCGCGCCTGGCACAGCCGGTAGACGAGCGCCGCGTACGACGACAGCGCGGCTATGACGAAGCAGAGGGTTCTTATGGTGTTCATCCTGGATTTTCTGCCGGTGCCGCGGAAGGAGGGCGGAGCGGACGGTTCAGTCGGTCTGCCGGGCCGGCGGGACGTCGAGGCCGATGCCCTCGGCCGCCACGGCGATGGCGTAGTCGAAGAAGGCGGCCTCGTCCTCCACGCTGTCGTGGGTGCGGCTGAAGACCTGGAAGACCAGGAGGCCGATCAGATTGCTCCACAGGACGATGCCGCGCTCGATGATGTCCGAGAACGGAGGCCCGGGCACGCCCCCGAAGGCCTCGACGGCCGCGGGAAGCAGCAGTTGACGGGCCGGCGGCGTCCGCCGGGGCGGGGTGAGTTCACCGGCCTCCAGCGCGGCGCGGACGACCGCGGCGAGTACGGCGGGCGTGCGCGAGGCGGGCGGGACCGTCTCCTGCGGGGCGTGGTAGCCGGGTACGGGGGAGCCGTAGATCAGCGTGAACTCGGCCGGGTTCTCGAACGACCACCGCCGCAGCGCCCGAGTGGCCGCGAGGAGGCGCGCACCGGCCCCGGCGCCCTCGGCCGCGGCGGCCGCGTCGGCCGCCTCCATCGCGGCGCCGGACGCGTCGTAGGCGTCGATGACCAGGGCGGTCAGCAGGTCGTCCCGGTGCGGGAAGACGGCCTCCACGTCGGCGACGGCAAGACCGCTCTCCTGCGCCACGGCCTCAAGCGACAGCCCGGCGGCGCCCAGCTTCGTCAGCTGCTGCCGGGCGGCGTCCTTCAGCACGGCCGCCCGGCTCGTGTGACCGGCATTCGAACTCGTTGCGGAAACGTCCATGCCGGAACCGTACCCGCCGGAAGACGGCCGCCGTGAGCGCGGCCGCCCGGGGCCCCTGGTCGGGCGCCGGGTTCCGGCCACCGGGCCGGCCGCCCGGCGCGACCTCGCTCAGCCCGCCCCGGCGCGGGCCGGGCAACGGGGGAGCGCCGGGCGGTCCTTCGTCCGCACCGCCGGCAGCCAGGCCGGCTCCCGCGCGTCCGCACCGGCCGGGCGGACCCGGAACGGCCCGGGGCGGCAGCAGCGCCAGGCGCGAGCCCGACGACGGCGTCGCGCTTGCCGCTGCGGCGCTCCGCGCGCCTCCCCCGGGGCCGTTCACCGCATCCGTCGCGCGCATGAGGGTCTCCTTGTGAGCGGCAAGGGGAACGTCTAAGCTCGCGGCAATCAGGTGAGCCTAACCTCATCATGACGTTCCGGGGAGGCACCGACCGTGAGCACCAATCCGTTCGACGATGCCGAAGGCCGCTTCCTCGTCCTGGTGAACGACGAAGGACAGCACTCGCTCTGGCCCTCCTTCGCCGCAGTGCCCGGCGGATGGACGGCCGTCTTCGGCGAGGAGACCCGGGACGCCTGCCTGGACTTCGTCGAAGCCCACTGGACCGACCTCCGCCCCCGCTCCCTCCGCTCCCTCACCGAGACCACGGACGCCTGACCGCGCCCGCCCACGCTCTCCACGAGGTTCACGAACGCGCTCCTCCTCACCATGGACCCGGCCGTCCCACCGCCCGTGAACCGGGCGTCTGGAACGGCCGGACCGCCGGCCTCGACGTGCCAGGACACCCCCGGCATCGCGGGCCGCACCCGGATCGAGGACGCACTCGCCGTCGTGGACCGGGCTGCCGCGCGGATGGATCCGCCCGGATCCCGGGTGCACATCGCCGGATACGACCAGCGCACCCTCGGCCGCCACCTGACCGCCACCGAACCGGACCGCGTCAGCCACGGCCACAAGCCGACGTGATGCACGACTCCGGACACGGCTGCGTCGTCAGGGCGGCGCCGGCCTGCACCAGGACTTCGCCATGGGCCCGAGCTGCCTCGCGGCCGCCCGCGACCTCGGACGCCGCGTCCAGGGCCTCGACCCGATCCTGCGGGGCGGCTCATGCCCTGGACGGCGATCGCCCTCGCCACCGCCCCCGAGCACCGCGGCTCCCTGCCGGACCGGCAGCGGGCGCGTAGCGGGCACGCGGGCGGGTAGGCGCCCGCCAGGAGCCGCTGCCAGCCGCGGGAGGAGCCATGACCCGGAGCGTCCACGAGGTGATGACCTCGCACCCGGTGACCGTAGAGAAGCTGACCTCCCTGGCGGAAGCCGCCCGGGTGATGCGGGACGCCGGCATCGGCGACGTCCTCGTGGTCGACGAGGGACGCCTCCAGGGCATCCTGACCGACCGCGACCTCGTCATCCGGGGCATGGCCGAGGACCGGGACCCCGCCGAGACGACGGTGCACGCCATCTGCAGCACCGAACCGCTCACCGTCAGACCCGGCGACGACGTCCACCAGGCCGTCGCCCTCATGCGCCGCAACGCCCTGCGGCGGCTGCCCGTACAGACCGAGGAAGGGGAACTGGTCGGCGTCGTCACCCTGGGCGACCTCGTGGTGGAGAGCGACCCCGGCTCGGCCCTCGCGGCCATCGCGGCCGCCGAACCCGACAGCTGACCGGCCGCCCGCCGGACCGGCGAAGGAGGTGCCGCCGTGGCCGGTTCCGTCCCGCTGGTCCCCCTACCGGGCGGTCCGGTGCTGATACCCGCCGACGGCGTCACCGCGCTGCTGCGGCACGTCGCGGGGCAGTGGCTGCGCGCCGTGTACGCCGGGGAGGCGGAGCTCGACCCGGGGACGACCCTGCGCCTGGCCTGCGTCCTGATGGCCTTCGCGGACCGGATCGACGCGGAGTGCATCGCGAACACACCCGGCGGTGAACCCGGGCGATGAGCGCGCGCCCGGCCCCCTCCCGTGTTACCAATCGGTAAGCCATGATGGCGGGCGACCACTTACAGGGCCTACACGGCGGGGGCTGAGCAGCGGTGACCACTTTCGGCGAAGGCACCAAGGGCGACACGGTGCACGCGTTCCGGGACGACTCCCTCGGCGAGCACGACGCCGTCGGCCTCGCCGCGGCGATCCGGCGGGGCGAGGTCTCCGCCGCCGAGGCCGCACGGGACGCGCGGGAGCGGGTCCGGACCGTCGAGGAACGGCTCAACGCGGTCCAGACGTACGCCGACACCCCCGAGCCCGGGGGCGGCGCGGCCACCGGCGCCTTCGCCGGAGTGCCGACCTTCCTCAAGGACAACACCGACTACCTGGGCCTGCCCACCGGACACGGCAGCGAGGCCTTCCGGCCGGTCCCGGCACGGCGCCACGCCCCCTTCGCCCGGCAGCTGCTGAGCAGCGGCGTCACGGTGCTCGGCAAGACCAGGCTGCCCGAGTTCGGTTTCAGCCCGACCACCGAGTACGAGATCGCGGCGCCGGTCCGCAACCCGTGGCACACCGGCCGCTCCGCCGGCGGCTCGTCGGGCGGCAGCGCGGCCCTCGTCGCCGCCGGAGCGGTGCCCCTGGCCCACGCCAACGACGGCGGCGGATCCATCCGGATACCCGCCGCCTGCTGCGGACTCGTCGGCCTCAAGCCGACCCGCGGCCGCGTCGTCCCGAACGCCCAGAGCCGGCAGCTCCCCCTCGACCTCGTCTGCGACGGCATCGTCAGCCGGTCCGTACGGGACGCAGCCGCCTTCCTCGCCGCCGCCGAGACCTACTGGCGCAACCCCGCCCTGCCGCCGCTCGGCCTGGCCGAAGGCCCCTCGGGGCGGCGCCTGCGCATCGGGTTCCTGCTCGACTCCCCGAACGGCGTCCGCACCGACACCGCCACCCGGGAGGCGGTCACCCGGACCGCGGCGGAACTCCAGGGGCTCGGCCACACCGTGGAACCGGTGGAGATGGCCATCGACCCCTCCTTCACCGACGACTTCCTCACCTACTGGGGGATGCTGTCCTTCCTCCTCGGCGTCACCGGCCGCACCCTCGGCACCGGCTTCGACCGGCGCCGCATGGACGGTCTCAGCCGCGGGCTGCGCGGGACGTACCTGGAGAACTGGCGGCGCACCCCCGCCGTGCTGCGCAGGCTGAAGCGCACGAAGACCGCGTACGCGGCCGCCTTCCGCGGGCTGGACCTCGTCCTGACGCCGGTCCTCGCCCACACCACCCCGCGGATCGGCCACCTGAGCCCGGCCGTCCCCTACCCGACGCTGATCGAGCGGATCCTCGCCTACGTGGCGTTCACCCCGGTCGACAACGTCGTCGGCACCCCGTCGATCTCGCTGCCCTCCACCGGCACCACACCGGACGGACTGCCCGTCGGCGTCATGTTCTCCGCCCGCCCCGGCGCCGAACGCACCCTGCTGGAGGTCGCGTTCCAGTTGGAGGCCGCACACCCCTTCCGCCGCATCCAGGACCTGTGACCCCGACGCCGCCGCCCGGGGCCGGGCGGCGGCGTCCCGCGACCGCCGATGTGCGGGGTCCCCGACCGGGCGGTAGCGTCGATTGCGTGCGTTCCGTCCGCACCGCTGGGCGATGCCCGGCCGGGCAGCTCGGGGATGTCTGCCGAGGAGCGGGATCGTATGACGAACCACCCCCTCAACGCGGCGGCCGCGGCGGCCGCCCTCGCCTGCCTGTCGGCGTTCGGCCCGACGGCCGGCACCGCCGCCGCGGCTCCGGACCGGCCCACCGCGGCCGGCGCGGCGGCCGGGGCGCGGTTCGTCCCCGGCCCCTGCCCGAGCCCGCCCGCGCCCGAGGCGGCCGAAGCCCTGGCCAAGGCGCGGTGCGGACACCTGGAGGTCCCCGAGAACCGCGCCCGCCCCGACGGCCGGACCATCAAGCTGGCCGTCGCGGTCATCCCGGCCGTCTCGGCGAAGCCCGCCCCGGACCCCGTGGTGTTCATGGCGGGAGGCCCCGGCGGCGACGCCTTCGACGACCTCCCCTTCGTGACCGGCTCCGGGGTGAACCAGGACCGCGAACTGATCGTCATGGCCCAGCGCGGGAACCGCTACGACCAGCCCGACCTCGCCTGCCCCGAGATCGACCGGTTCAACGAGAAGGCCATCGCGTTCGGCTGGGACGCGCCCCGGGCGAAAGACCTCATGCTGAAGGCGGTCAAGGAGTGCCACGACCGCCTGACGGCCGACGGGACCGACCTCAGCGCCTACAACAGCGCCGAGAACGCGGCGGACTTCGCCGACCTGCGCACGGCCCTCGGCATACCGCGATGGAACGTCTACGGATACTCCTACGGCACCAACCTGGCCCTCACCCTGCTGCGCACCCACCCCCAGGGGATCCGCGCCGTGGCCCTCGACTCACCCAGCCCCCCGCAGGTCACGAAGCTGCCGTGGGGCTGGAGCAGCGCCCGTGAGGGCATCGACGCCGTCTTCGCGGCGTGCGCGGCCGAGCCCCGCTGCAAGAGCCGCTACCCGGACCTCCACCGGATCCTGGACGAGCAGGTGCGCAAGCTGGAGGCACAGCCCCTGACCCTGGACGCGAGCCCGCCCGGCGGCAAGGCCCCGGTGAAGGTCGTCCTCGACGGCGGCGCCCTGCTGAACCTGATGGTCGGCTTCAACGTCAGGCCGGTCGACCTACCGGCCGCGCTCCAGGAGCTCAGCGAGGGCAACCCCGAGCGCTTCGCGCAGGGCCGCGCCAGGGACTCCGTCCAGCCCGTCGGACAGAACGCGCACGGCCTGACGCAATCGGTGGCGTGCGCCGAGTGGGTCCCCGGGACCTCGGAGGCCGAGGTGCTGGCCGCCGGGCGCCGGGCCTTCCCCGACTGGCCGGAAGCGGTCCTGGCGCAGACCCCGCAACTGCCCTTCGAGTACGACGTGTGCCGGATCTGGGACGTCGGGGACCAGGCGGCCGAGCACCGCGTCGCCACGGTGAGCCCGGTGCCCGCGCTCGTCCTCTCCGGATCGTTCGACATGAAGACGGGGGCGGGATACGCCAAGGACGCCTCCCGCACCCTGTCCCGCTCCACCTCCGTGCTCATCCCCGGGATCGGGCACTGGGTGGTTCCCCAGTCGGAGTGCGCGCAGCGCGTACTGGCCTCGTTCCTCGCCCGTCCGACCGCGCCCGACACCGGATGCGTGGCCGGTCTCAAGCCCGCACCATTCACGATCGTCCCGAAGTGACCGGGAGGACAGACAGATGGCTTCCCACCTCGCGCCCCGCCGCCGGCGCACCGTACGCACCATCCGCGCCTCCGCGGCGGGCGCGGCGACCGGACTCCTGATCACCGGCCTGCTGGCGGCCCCCGCCCAGGCCCGGGACGACACGGGACCGATCGGATCGGCCGCCGGAACGGCGGGCGACGCCCGCTACGAGCCCGGCCCCTGTCCGAAGACGGCGGAACCGGTCAAGGAGCTCGAAGGGGCCCGTTGCGGCACGCTGACCGTGCCCGAGAACCGCGCCGCGCCGAGCGGCAAGACGATCAGACTGGGCGTCGCGATCGTGTCCGCCGCCTCCGGTACGCCCAAGGCCGACCCCATCGTGTGGCTCGCCGGCGGACCCGGCGACGACGCGGTGGGGGAGGCGAAGCTGGCCATCGACGGCGGCCTGAACCGCGACCGAGACGTGATCTTCATGTCCCAGCGCGGCACCTACTCGGCCGTTCCCGACGCCCTCTGCCCCAACGTCGACGAATTCAACGCACGCGTGATCGGCCTCGTCTACGACGCGCCCTCCACCGAACGCGAGCACGTCGCGGCCACGAAGGAGTGCCGGGACAAGCTGGCCGCCGCCGGCATCGACCTCGGCGCCCTCAACGACACCGAGAGCGCCGCCGACTACGACGACCTGCGCAAGGCGCTCGGCATCGAGCAGTGGAACCTGTACGGCATCTCCTACGGCACCCACCTGGCGCTGGCCTACATGCGCCTGCACCCCGAGGGACTCCGCTCCGTGGCCCTCGACGGCATCCTGCCGCCGTCCAGGGGCGGTTCGGCCTCGACCTGGAGCAGCTTCAAGCAGGGCACGGGCGCCCTGTTCAAGGCCTGCGCCGCCCAGCCGGCGTGCGCCGAGCGCTACCCGAACCTCCAGGCCACCTTCGAGAAGCTCGTCGCCGACCTCGAAGCCAAGCCGGTCACCACCACCGTCACGGTCCCCGGCAGCGACAAGCCGGTGAAGGTCGTACTGGACGGCGGCACGCTGGTGAACTGGCTGACCTCCGCCACCCACACGGCGGAGGCCGTACCCCGCTCCCTCGACGAGCTGGCGAACGGCGACCCGCGGCGGATCGCCCAGCAGTGGGCGGGCTGGCGGACCAACCCCAAGGGCATCGGAGTGACGTCGCACGGTCTCAGCTACGGCGTCTTCTGCAGCGAGTGGACCCCCTACGAGACGGAAGAGCAGGCGCTCAAGGGCGGACAGGACGCCTTCCCGTCCTTCCCGCGCTCGGTGCAGGCCCAGGCCCCGCTGCTCACCTTCCTCCGTCCGGACTGCGACGTCTGGGACGTACCGGCGGCCCCGTCCTCGATCCGGGACGTCACGCGCGGGGACATCCCCACCCTGGCCCTGTCGGGCGCCTTCGACGCCCAGACCGGCGCGGACAACGGGCCGTACGTCGCCCGTACGCTGAGCAAGGCCAAGGTCGTCACCCTCCCCTACGAGCCGCACGTGGTGTTCGCCACCTCGAAGTGCGCGCAGCAGATCGCCGTCTCGTTCTTCGACGAGCCGCAGGCGCCGGAGACCGGCTGCCTGAGCGCGGAGAAGCCGCCCGAGTTCGAGATCGGCCCCTGACCCGGGATCACCGTCCCGCCAGGCCATCGGGATTTCATCGGGGGGACGACCAGGCCGCGGTCGAAGGCGTGCACGATGGCGGCCGCGCGGCCGCGCAGGCCCAGCTTCACCCGGATCCGCGCGAGCTGCCGGGCCACGGAGCCCTCGGGGACGGCCAGGGCGAGTGACAGCGCCCGCTCGGGGCGTCGGCTACCGCGTGGCGAGCCGCTCCAGCAGCGCGGTGGTGCGCGCCAGCAGGCCCCGCTCCTCGTCGGTGAGCTCGGCCTCGATGGCCTGGGCGAGCCAGCCGGCCCTGCGGGTGCGTTCCGCTTCGAGCGCGGCCCGGCCCGCGTCCGACAGCTCGACCAGCGCCTTGCGGCCGTCCGTGGGGTGCGCGCGGCGCGTGATCAGGTCCTGGTCCATGAGGAGACCCACCGAACGGGCCATCGACTGGGGGCGCACGCGCTGGTCGGCGGCGAGGTCGCTGGTGGTCATGGCGCCGTTGCGGTCGAGCGCGCCGAGTACGGCGGCCTGACCCAGCGGGATGTGGTCCTCGTGCTTGACGCGGCGGGTGAGTTTGCCCATCGCGGTGCGCAGTTCGGCGGCGATGGCGGCGGCTTCCGGGGTGGGCATAGCGCATTTTAGCCCGTCGGCGGGCACGGCCGAGACCCGACCTGTGCAGCAATACTGTTCAGCCAAACTGAGCAGCATTGCTGTAGAGTCTGTTCTGCCGGGCCCCGCGCCAGGGTTGTCGCAGCCAGGGCCACGGCACACGACCACGGGGAGGAACCACCATGTCCGCACAGGCAGCAGGGACCGTCGACGCCGCCATCGAGACCGTCACCGCCCGCCGGATCATCGACAGCCGCGGCAACCCCACCGTCGAGGTCGACGTCGTCCTGTCGGACGGCTCCCTGGGCCGCGCGGCCGTCCCCTCCGGCGCCTCCACCGGCGCCCGCGAGGCCGTGGAACTGCGCGACGGGGACACCGCGCGCTGGCACGGCAAGGGCGTCGACCGTGCGGTGGCCCACGTCAACGGGGAGATCGCGGCGGCCGTGCGCGGCCGTGTCGCAGCGGACCAGGCGGGTCTCGACGCCGCCCTGATCGCCCTCGACGGCACCGCCACGAAGTCCCGGCTCGGCGCCAACGCGATCCTCGGCGTCTCCCTCGCCACCGCCAAGGCCGCCGCGGCGGCCCACCGCCTGCCCCTCTACCGCCACCTCGGCGGGGACGACGCCCGCCTCCTGCCGCTGCCGATGATGAACATCGTCAACGGCGGCGCCCACGCCGACAATCCGCTGGACTTCCAGGAGTTCATGATCGCGCCCGTGGGGGCGGACACCTTCGCCGAAGCCGTCCGCATGGGCAGCGAGGTCTTCCACACCCTGCGCCGCGACCTGCTGGCCGCCGGGCACTCCACGGGCGTCGGCGACGAGGGCGGCTTCGCACCCGCCCTGCGCACCGCGGAGGAGGCGCTCGACTTCGTCATGGCCGCCATCGAGCGCACCGGCTACCGCCCCGGCACGGACATCGGTCTCATCATGGACCCGGCGTCGTCGGAGTTCTTCCGCGACGGGGTGTACGACTACGCCGGTGAAGGGGTGCGCCGCACCCCCTCCGAGAACGCCGACTACCTGGCCAAGCTCATCGACTCCTACCCGGTCCTGTCCATCGAGGACCCCATGGCGGAGAACGACCTCGACGGCTGGCGCGAGCTGACCGCCCGCGTCGGCGACCGCTGCCAGCTCACCGGCGACGACGTGTTCTGCACCAACCCGGCGCTGCTGCGCGAGGGCATCCGTACCGGCGTCGGCAACTCGATCCTGGTCAAGGTCAACCAGATCGGCACCCTGACCGAGGCGCTGGCCGCGGTGGCCACGGCCCACGAGGCGGGCTGGACGGCCGTCATGTCGCACCGCTCGGGCGAGACGGAGGACACCACCATCGCGGACCTGGCGGTGGCGACCGGCTGCGGCCAGATCAAGACCGGCTCGCTCTCCCGCTCCGACCGCACCGCGAAGTACAACCAGCTCATCCGCATCGAGGAGGAGCTGGGCGCCTCGGCACGCTTCGCCGGCCGCACCGCACTCCGCCGGGGGTGAACGGCGGGCGGGTGCGGCCGGCCGTGCCGGCCGGTCCCGCGACCCGCCCCCCTGGTCCCCGCGCGGGCGCCGAACCGGTCCGAAACCTTTCCCCGGGTCACGGGCGCGGGGATACAGTCCGGCCAGGGCCGGATTCGGGACCAGGGGGAGACCGACGTGTTGGAGATCATGGCGTTGAGCGCGCTCACCGCCTTCCTCACCGCCGTGGGCAACGGCGCCGCCGGCGAGATGGGCAAGCAGCTCCTCCTGTCGACCGGCGCCCTCACCCGCAGGACCCTGGGGCGTGAAGTGCCCCTGCCGCGCGACCAGGAGGAGCGCGAGACGCTCGCCGCCCAGCTGTACGCGCGCATGGGCGAGGACCCCCGGCGGGCCGAGGCCTGGGCCGCGCTCGCCGCCGCCTCGCCCGAGCAGGAGGAGCACCTCCGCGGCGGCGGACTCCCGCCCGCCCCGCGCGACTTCGTCAACCAGCGGTCCGCCCTGCGCCTGCTGCGGAAGGAAGCCACGCGCCGGCCCGCCGGACGCCCCCGGGTGGCCCTGCTGTACGGCACGCCCGGCGCCGGAACCACCTCGGTGGCGCTGCGGCTCGGCGCCACGCTCGCGGACCGGTTCCCCGACGGCCGGTTCTACGTCGACCTCCGGGACGGCGCGGGGGAGGAGGGGCCCGTACCGTCCGCCGTACTGCTGCGCGTACTGCGCGAGATGGGCGTGGACCCGGACCGTACGCCCCGCACCGAAGCCGGCCGCGAGCGGCTCTACCGGCGGCTCGTCGAGGGACGCAGGGTCCTGCTGGTGGTGGACCACGTCGGCTCGGCCGCCCAGGTGCGCGGCCTGATCCCCTCGGCCCCCGGAGTGCTCCTCCTCGTCGTCGTGTCGGGCCGCCCGTTCCTGCTGGACGCGGAACGCGTGGAGGCCGCCGCGCTGCCGGACCGCCACGCCGTGCGGATCGTCCGCAGCACGGCGGGCCGCGACGCGTACGGCCGCCTCGAACCGAGGGTGAAGGAGATCCTCACGGAGTGCGCCGGCAACCCCCTGGCCCTGCGCTCCCGGACCGTGGCCGCCCTGGGCGCGGAGGGGGCCCCGGCGGCGGCCGGTACCGCCGAAGGGACCGGCGACGCCGACCCGTTGGGCGGTGCCGTCCGGTCCGCCTGCGGCGGCCTGCGGCCGGAGACCGCACGGCTGTGCCGGCTCGTCGCCCTGACCGGCCTGCCGGCCGTGGACGCCGGACTGGCCGGCGCGGCCGCCGCCACCGGGCCCGGCGAGGCCGCCCGGATGCTCGACGAGGCGGCCGACGCCCGGCTGCTGGACGTGGTCGGGGACGGCCGCTACCGGATCCGCCCCGAGGTGCGCCGCCGGCTGGCGAACGCCGCCGCCGTCGAGGAGGGCGTGCCCGCCTGCGCGGCGGCCGTGCGCCGGGTGCTCGACCTGCTCCTGGACCGGGTCCTGCGGGCCGCGCACACCGCCCTGCCGCAGAGCTGGCGTACCGAGACCGCCCCCGCGACCGGGGCGCAGGCGGCCCCGTCCGCCGAGGGGGACGCCGTGGCGGTGCTCGCGGACGAGGCCGGCAACGTCGTCCGGGCGGTGTCCCTCGCCGACGAGTACGGACACGCGACCACCGGCTGGCGGCTCGCCCGCGCCCTGTGGCCCCTCCAGCTGAAGGCGGGCCACTGGGACGAGGTCCTGCCCGCCCTGCACCTCGCGGTGCGCACCGCGCAGGAGCAGGGGGCCGACCCGCGCACCGCCGGCGGACTGCACTTCCAGCTCGCGCACTGCCTGGGCGAACTGGGACGCACGGAGGAGGCGGAGCGGGCGGCGACGGACGCCGTGGCCGCCGAGCGGGCCGCCGGACACCTGCGGGGCGAGGCGTCCTCCGTCGAACTGCTGGGCCTGCTGGACCTCCACCGCTGGCGGTACGCATCCGCCGCCGGCCGGTTCACGGAGTCCGCCGCCCTCTACCGGCGCATCCTCCCGGGCGCGGAAGGAGCGCCCGACCTCCCCCGGGCCCTCGCACTGTCGCAGCGGCACCAGGGCCGCGCCCTGCGCGGCATG
The DNA here is from genome assembly GCF_056435605.1 of Streptomyces sp. NPDC043896. Classification (NCBI taxonomy): domain Bacteria; kingdom Bacillati; phylum Actinomycetota; class Actinomycetes; order Kitasatosporales; family Streptomycetaceae; genus Streptomyces; species Streptomyces sp. NPDC043896. Next base: position 198,842 of record NZ_JBWKEE010000010.1, on the reverse strand, counting down.
GGCCGGCTGGACGAGGCGCAGCGCCTGCTGGAGAACGCGGCCGCCTTCTTCGCCGGGCAGGGCGATTCGTACAACCGGGCCCGCGCCCTGACGGACCTGGCGGAGACCCTGCACGACGCGGGACGCAACGACGAGGCGCTGACGGCGGTGGAGGAGGCGCAGCGCCTCCTCCCGCCCCAGGCGGTACCGCACCTGCAGTACCTCGCCGCACTCCGCCTCCGCTGCGAGGTCGCCGGCTAGGCCGTGTCGTCGAAGCGGCGCCGGTCAGGCCCGCGGCGAGGTGCGGTACCGGGCGCCCGGCACGCCGAGAGCACGCACCAGACGCCGCGGGGCCGCCCTCCGGGCGACGACGGCAGTTTGACGACAGGCCCTAGGGCTCCCGCTCGACGCGCACCGCGTGCCGGGCACGCCCCGTGCGCACCCCGAGCACCACGGGGACCCCGGGATCGGGGGCCGTGGCGCCGGACGCCAGCCAGGCGTACAGCGCCGACGCGTACGCCGCCGGGTCGGCGTCCGCCCCGGGGCCCGCCGTGAGCCGGAACGCCCCGTGCGCCCGGGTCCGTACGAGGCACAGGTCCGGTCCGGCCGTGAACGCGGCCGCCGCGCAGCGGATGTGACGCCCCAGCACCTCGGCGGCCCACGCGCCGGCACCGCCGAGCCGAGGATCGCCGGCGTCCCCGTCCCGGGTGATCACGTCGGCGAGGTCCAGCGTGCCCGGGTCCCGGGTGTCCTCGTGGACGGCGAGATGGACGTCGCCGTCCGCCCCGTGGGGCACCTCCGCGGCCCGCTCGACGAAGACCTCCGCCCCCTCGACCAGCGTCCGCACCCGGAGCGGGCCGGTGAGCCGCGGGGGTTCGTACGGCGGCAGTGCCAGCGGTTCCAGCAGTGCGGGGACGCCCGGTTCGGGCAGGCCGAGCAGGGCGTAGAAGTGGCGGCGCAGCAGCCGCGCGGAGGCGCCGGGCGCGGAGGTGACGAACCGGGCCGGACCGGGGTCCGGGCGGTGTCCCGCCACCAGCGCGTCCAACTGCTCCCGCAGGGGCAGGCGTACGTCCAGACGGGGTGCGCGGGCGGCGAATCCGGCCAGCGGGGCCTCCGGATCGAGCCGGTCGTGTCCGTCGGCGGCGAGGAGCACGGGGATGCCGAGGGCGGCGGCGTAGTAGGTGACGGCCCCGAAGTCACCGACGACCGCGTCCGCCGCGAGGAGCGCCTGGCGCCAGGAGCGGACCGGGTCGACCAGGGTCAGCCCGCCGCGGCGGGCCCGGTCCAGCCAGGCCCGGATCTGCCCGGGGCCGTGCCCGTACCAGATGTTCGGGTGGAGCACGGCGGCCGACCGGTAGTCGTCGGCGGGCAGTTCGGCCGCGAAGCGCGGCAGCAGCGCGGGGAGGAGGTCGTCACCGCCGCCGTCGCCGAAGAACCCCTCGGGGTTCCAGGTGGAGTTCACCACGACCAGCCGCTGGTGCCGGCGGACGCCCAGGGCGCGCCGGAAGCGTTCGCGGTAGGGGCGGGCGGCCAGCATCCGGTCGAAGCAGGGGTCTCCCGCCAGGACGGCGGTCCGTTCGGCTTCCGGGCACGCCTCGCGGAGCCGTACGAGCTGTTCCGGGTGGGAGAGCACCAGCCCGTCGGCGAAGGGGCGGCCGTCCGCCAGCAGCCAGTCCGGGGACAGGCCGAACGTCGGCTCCCGGCTCCCGGCTCCCGGCTCCCGGCTCCCGGCTCCCGGCTCCCGGCTCCCGGCTCCCGGCTCCCGGCTCCCGGCTGCGGAGAGCTTCTTAGTGTACCCGACCCCGTGTGACAGGATGGTCAACTTCCCCTGGATCTCGTCCAGTTGACCGCCGAAGCTGGCCGAGACCGCCAGGTCCACGGGCGTCGACAGCGCCTGTTCCCAGGGCAGCACCGGCAGCCCCAGACCGGCGAACAGTTCCGCGATCCCGTCCTGGAAGGCGGACGAGCCGGTGGACGTCACGAGCAGCTGCACGCGGAAGTCGTCGTGGAACAGGGGCAGTACGTCCCGCAGGCGCCCTGCCGAGGTCACGTTGTGGACCACCAGCAGCACGCGCCGGTCGGCCCGCCTGCTCGTCCACCGCTCGGCACCGTCCCCGACGGGGACCCGTATCGCCCGAGGCCCGATTTCCCGCACGCACGACCTCCCGCCGACCGCTCCCGCAACGATCACCTTAGCGAGGGGGCGGCGCCGCACGCGGCCCGGGCCGGGGAGCCCCGCCCGGTCACCGCGCGCCGTGCCGGGCCGCCTCCTCGCGGAGGGCGTGGACGAGCGCCGTGACGTGGGGCCGGCCGCCGCGGCGGAGCGTGGCGACGCCGATGTGCCGGACCGGGCCCGGCGGCCTGACCGGGACGGTGCACAGCCCCGGGATCTCCGGTTCCAGCGCGATGGAGGGGACCAGGGAGATGCCGACGCCCGCGGCGACCAGCGAGCGGGCGAAGAAGTAGTCGGTCGTGGTCCCGCGCACCTCGGGGGCGAAGCCCGCGCGCTCCGCGTAGCGGCGCAGGTAGGCCTCGGTCTTCAGGCAGCCGAGCACCCAGGGTTCGTCCGCCAGGTCGGTGAGGTCCAGCGCGTCGCGGCCGGCGAGGCGGTGCCCCTGCGGCAGGACGACGTGCAGGGGGTCCTCCAGGAGCGGTGTCCACTCCAGGCCGGAGCCGGAGCCGGAGCCGGCCCCGGCCCCGTTGCCCGGTCCCACGGGCAGCGGGCCGTCGAAGTGGTAGGCGAGCGCGAGGTCGACGGCGCCCTGGCGGACGAGCGGCAGGGTGTCCTCGGGTTCCCCCTCCCTGAGGTGCAGCGTGGTGCGGGGGCCGGCCGCCGTGAGCCGGGCGAGGGCGGCGGGCAGCAGGAGCCTGCCGCCGCTGGTGAAGGTGGCGACGGTGAGCGGGGTGACGCCGGTGCTCAGCCGCTCGACCTGCTGCCGTGCGTGTTCGAGCTCCGCCGCGACGGATTCGGCGGCGCCGACCATGACGCGGCCGGCCGGGGTCAGGGTCACCCCGCGGGTGCTGCGGGCGACGACCCGGGCACCGAGGCTGCGTTCGAGTGCGGCCACGTGCTGGGAGACGGCCGAGGGAGTCAGGCGCAGGGCCGTGGCCGCCCGGTTGAAGCTGCCGTGTTCCGCCACCGCCCGCAGGACGCGGAGCCGCTGCACATCGATCAACAGTTTTCCTTAACACGTCATCAGTACGTCGGCAGTTCCGCTGGTGACGATAGGACTCAAGGATGGGGTCATGCAAAGGATCTGCGTCATCGGCGGAAGCCGGTACTTCGGAAGGCTCCTGGTGGGACGGCTGCGGGCGGAGGGCCACCGGGTCACCGTGATCAACCGGGGCTCCGCCCCGCCGCCCGCCGGAGTGGAGCACCTCGTCGTCGACCGCGACGACGAGGCCGCCCTGACGGCCGCGCTCGGTGCCCGGACCTTCGACGCCGTGGTGGACCAGGTCTGCTACACCCCGGTACAGGCGGCCGTCGCCGCCCGGGTCTTCGCCGGCCGGACCCGGCGCTACGTCATGACCTCCACGATCGAGGTCTACGACCCGGCGACCGCCGCCCTGCCGGCCGTGCCCCCGGGGACCCCGGTGCCGGAGGAGACGGTGGACCCGGCCGGCTGGCGGGTGGCCCTGGACCTCCCCTGGCACGACGGGGCCTACCTGGAGGCGCACTACGCCGAGGGCAAGCGCCAGGCGGAGGCCGTCCTCGCCCGCGCGGACGGCTTCCGGTCCGCCGCCGTGCGCAGCGCCCATGTGCTCGGGGGCGGCGCGCGGGAGTTCACCGGGCGGCTGGCGCACTACACCGGGCGCATCGCCCGGGGCGAGGCGGTCGCGGTGCACGCCCGGGCGCTGCCCACGGTCTTCATCCACCACGAGGAGCTGGCGGAGCTGCTGGGGTGGGCGGCCACGGCCGGGTTCACCGGACCGGTCAACGCCTGCTCCGACGGTCCGCTCGACGTGTACGGCCTCGGCTCGGCGGTCGCCGCGCAGGCGGGCCGGGAGGCCGTCTACCGGACCGTCCGCGCGGGGGAGGAGGCTTCGCCCTTCTCCTTCGACCGCCACTACGCCATGGGCAACACCCGCGCGAAGCAGCTGGGTTTCGCCTTCTCCCGCACCGCCGACTGGCTGCCCGGCGCGGTCGCCGAAGCCCTGACCGCCCATCCGTCACCCACCGCCTGAAGAACCGGAGTCACCGTGCGCCACCGCACCATCGCCCGCACCGCCGTCAGCGCCGTCGGACTCGGTGCCATGCCGCTGTCCATCGAGCACCGCCCGGACGAGACGCGGGCCATCGCCACCGTCCACGCTGCCCTCGACGCCGGTGTCACGCTCATCGACACCGCCGACAGCTACCACTGGCACGCCGGCGAGGCGGGCCACAACGAGCGGCTGATCGCCCGCGCCCTGGCCCGCTACGGCGGTGACACCTCGGACGTCCTGGTGGCCACGAAGGGCGGCCGCGGCCGCCCCGGTGACGGCAGCTGGACCGTCACCGCGACCCCGGCACACCTCAAGCGGGCCGCCGAGGCCTCCGCCGGACGCCTCGGCGTCGACGCCATCGGCCTGTACCAGCTGCACAAGCCGGACCCGGCCGTGCCCTGGGCGGAGTCCGTCGGCGCGCTGCGGGAGCTGCTCGACGCCGGCACGATCCGCAGCGCCGGCATCTCCAACGTCAGCACCGCCCAGATCACCGAGGCGCACGCGATCCTCGGCGACGGGCTGGTCTGCGTGCAGAACCAGTACTCGCCCGCCGTCCGCGACAGCGAACCCGAGCTGCGGCTGAGCACCCGGCTGGGCCTGGCGTTCCTGGCCTGGAGCCCGCTCGGCGGCATCTCGCGCAGCTCCCTCGACGGCCCCGCCGGCCCCACCTCGGCCGGCACCGCCTTCCACCGCGTCGCCGCCGGCCACGGCGTCAGCCCGCAGCGGGTCGCGCTGGCCTGGCTGCTCTCCCGCTCCCCGGCGCTCATCCCGGTACCGGGAGCCAGCCGCCCGGCCTCCATCACCGACTCGGCCGCCGCCGCCGAGCTGACGCTGGGTCCGGAGGAGCTGGCGCGGCTGGAGGACGTCCTGCCGGGCTGAGGCCCGACCGGCCGCCGGCGCGGCTCCGGGTCCGGTTCCGGGTCCGGGTCCGGCGCACGACGCGGTGCCGTGCGGCCGCCCGGAGGCCCGGGCCGGGACGGGCGGGGGTCAGTGCTCGCAGAGGGAGAACTCCCGTTCGTAGAGCTGCTCGTTGTGCTCGTCCACGAAGAACTTGCGCTCCCGCATGAGCTGCTCGCGGTACTCCTTCGCCTGTTCGAGCGTCATGGTCGAGGTGGCGGCCCACGGCTGCTGCGGCGGCACGTCGGACGTCGAGACGATCCTCTCGGAGGGGTCGACGAGGAAGAACGCGAGGATCTTGCGGTGACCCGGGCGGGTGGCGTCCGCGAGGCGGAACGGGCCGACGCGGTGCTGGAGGACGTTCGGGAACGCCAGGCAGCGGCCGGCCGGGGTCGCCGCCGATCCCAGTACCTGGCTCAGCGCCTCCTCGTTCTCCAGGCCGTAGACCTCGCGCACACCGTCGTCGTCGTTCTGTTCGTAGTCCGGATCGTCGAGAGCCGCCCGGAAGGCCAGCCGGCTCTCGGTGATGTTCTCGCTGTCCCAGTAGTAGATGCCGGTCGAGACGATCCGCTCGTTCAGCATCCCCTCGACGTGCCAGGAGCCGCCGGCGTACGCGGGGTCGTCCGGGGTGAGGTGGATGGTGGCGAGCTTGACGATGACCTGGAGGCCCCGGCCGCGCAGGCCTGCCCGGGCGGACGCGTCGGGCACCTCCGGCGCGGTGAACGCCGGGGCGTCCGGGACGGCCAGGGTGCGGTTCTCGTACCACTCGTCGTGTGCCCGGAACCACTCCCGACGGGCCTCCGCGAAGGCCTCGTCATCGGCGTGGGCGGCCCGGTTCGGGTACGCCGGCGCCGAGCCGTACCACCCGCGGGGGTCCGCCTCGATCCGCAGGGGCCTCGGATGGCGCAGATCGGTGAGCACGTTCTCCAGGAGCGGGAGCATGCGCGCGAACAACTCCGGCAGGACGGAGAGCAGTTCGCGGTGCTTCTCGGGGTGGACGTTGTTCACGTACGAACGGAACGAGACGTCGCCGCCGGCACTGACGTCGACGTCCGTGGGCAGCCACTGGAACTTCTCCGAGAACTCGTACTTCGCGTAGTCCTTCGCAGCCGGGTTCCGCCACGCCTCCTCGGGCCCGCCGCTCGCCTCCCGCACCAGGCAGAACAGCGAGGGATGCACCAGGTCCAGGACCTGGCCGCCGGATCCGGGATGCCAGTCCCGCTCCGCCTCGGGGATCTCCTCCAGCACCCGGACCGCCTCGCGGAGCCGGTCCCGGAGCGCGTCGTCGACGAGCGCGTCGGACTGCCACACCCCGTCGACGGCGGACACCTCGACGCCGGTCTCCGGGTCCCGCAGCGCGGCGTAGTACGCGAGTTCGTCGAGCACGTAGCGGATCTGCGCCTCGGTGAGGCCCTGGGCGAGCGCCTCCCGCGTCCACCTGGCGACGATGCCGGCGTCGTTCATCTTCTCGAACCACCCCGCCTTCGCCCGGATGTGCGCACTGCACTCCGTCATCTGGAGTTCCCGCAGCGTCCGGGGCGGCGCGAACGATATGGAGCGGGACGATCGGAAAGGCAGCGGGAATGCGGTCGAGCCAGTCACTTCTCTCGGTCTTCCTGGTCGGCGTGCGGTGGCGGGAAGGATACTTCAGCCTCCGGACGCACCGGGGCGCCCGGGCGGGGCGCCACCGCTGCGGAGGCCTCAGTGGGACAGGGCCGTCTTGGCGGCCACGATCACCGCGCCGAGTACCAGGTTGACCGCGGCGGACGCGGCGACCAGGCGGCGGGGCGCCCCCGCGCGCACGGCTCCGGCGACCGCCCAGCCGATCTGGCCGCACAGGGCGACGGCGAACGCCAGCCACACCGTCCCCCCGAGGTCCAGCCCGAGCAGGGGACTGATCGCCACGGCGGCGGCCGGAGGCACCGCGGCCTCGACGATCGACCGCTCGTCCCGGCACACCGCCCGGAACTCGCGCCAGGTCAGGTGCCCCTCGGTCAGCGAGAGGCCGAAGAGGTGGGCGTAGACGTGGGCGCCCCAGAACACGAAGCCGGTCAACAGCAGCAGCACGCTCAACTCCACCCGGGGGTAGTGCCCGAGGGTGCCCGCCCCGACGATCACGGAGGCGGCCAGCAGCGACCCGTAGACGGCGCCCGTGTAGTCGACCGGCGCCCGGTCCGGAGAGCGCCGCCAGTGCCAGTGCCGCTTGCGGGCCCCGGCCGCACCGGGCTCCTCCCGCGCCGTCGCACCGGGGCCGCCCGCGGGCCCGGCGGGCGGGCCCGGCCGGCGGCCGCCCGCCGCCCGGCCCATCGTCAGGGCCAGTCTGCGCACCCCGGCCCAGTCCATCGGGACGCCCGCGGGGTTGCCCGGCCGGTCCCTCGGTACGACGACGCGCAGCGCGCCGGGCTCGACACGGCAGCGCACCGGGGCCGGTACCACGAGCGGCTCGCCGTCGATCCCGACGCGCACGAACGGCGCGTCCGAGTCCACCAGTACCTCGCGGGCGGTCACCGCGGTCAGTCCCGCGGAGTACCGGCCGCGCAGGATGCCCGCGGCTTGGGCGGCGTTGTCCACCTTCACCCCGAGGACCCCGAGGACGCCCGCGTCGAGCCGGCTGCGCCGGCCCAGGCCCGCCGTGTCACCCGTTCCGTAGGGGTTGTTGCTGACCAGCACCGCCTGCGGGTCCTCCACGGTGGTGCCTCCGGCGCGGACCGTCAGCCGGGGGCCGGTGTGGCGCGCCAGCAGGTCCGGCAGCAGGCTCAGCGTCGTACGGATCTTGTCGTCGCGGTACGCCGGGCTCTGCACCACCTCGGCGTAGGTGCCGAAGGAGGCGTTGTTGACGAACGCGCGGTCCCCGAGCCGGCCCAGGTCCACCAGCAGTTCGATGCCGTCGGTGAGCGCGTCCAGACAGGCCGACGGGTCGCGCCGGTCCAGCCCGAGGTCCATGGCGAAGTGGTTGCGGGTGCCGGCGCTGATGACCAGGAACGGCACCCCGCGCTCCGCGGCGACATCGGCGACCAGGGCCTGCGTGCCGTCGCCCCCCGCGACCCCGAGGAGATCGGCGCCGCCGTCCACGGCGCGGCGCGCGAGCTCCGCGACGCCCTCGTGGCGGTCGGGGTCGAGCAGGACCACCTCCGCACCCAGTGCCTCGGCCTTCTCCCGGAGGCGGAAGGCGGCGACCTTCCCTCCCCCGGACCTCGGGTTCATGATCAGGAACGGGTGGCGTGGCGCCGGCGCCGGACGCCCCGGCATGCGGGACCGCCCCTCGTCGGCCAGGGCCGACCGCCCGGTCCCCACGGCCAGCGCCCACAGGGCCACCGAGCACAGCACGACCCCCAGGAGCTCCGCGCGTACGTACGACACGGTCACGGCGACGGGCGCTGCCACGGCCAGGGCCAGGGCGAACCAGCGGACCGGCCCCCGGTGCGCCAGGAACAGCCACAGGGCCGCCGCGGTGACGGCCACCCCGGCCAGTCCCACCGCCACCAGGACGATGCCCCGCAGTCCGGCGAAGACCAGCATGACGACCAGCGCCGCCACGCCCGCCAGCAGCGCCACCCGGGCCTTGGCACGCATGCTCACGCAGCCCACCTCCACTCGCGCGACACCGTCCCCCGTCCCACGTCCCCCGCCACCCGTCCATTGGCGACCGGGACCCGGCCGGTCCGCATCGCCCGGGCCGGGCGATGTGCGCGGTGTGCGATCAAGACGGCGGGACGTGACCATGGGAGGGCAGTGCTCGGGGCCCCGTCACCGCCCGGCAGCGGCTCCGGCGGCGGGGAGCGGACACGAACACGAGGGCCGGGAGATGTGGCCCCGCCGGTGCCGAGCCGCTCCACCGGGGGTAGACCTCATGACCGTCCCGCCGGCCGGCGACCCCTTGCTCGCCGCCAAACTCGCCGTCCCCTGCCAGGTCCCCGGTTTGGTGCGCCGCCAGCGGCTGCTGAACCGGCTCACCCTGGGGACCGGGGGACCGCTGACGGTGATCACCGGAGCGCCCGGCGTCGGGAAGACCGTCCTGGCCGCCTCGTGGGCCCGGTCCGCGTCCGCGCCCGGCCCGGTGGTCTGGCTGACGCTCGACGAGGGCGACACCCCGGGCGTCTTCTGGGCCTACGTCGTCGAGGGGCTCCGGCGTTCCGGGGAACTGGCGCGGGACGCCCTCGGCACACCCGTCTGCGCGGACGACGTCGACCGTTCGCTCCTGATCCGCCTCGCCTCCGCGCTCGAAGGCGCGCCCGGCCCGCTCGTGATGGTCGTCGACGGCCTCGAGAAGGCCCGGGGCACGGCCGTGCACGGCGGCTTGCGGTTCGTCTCGGAGCGCGCCGGCCCGGCCCTGCGGCTGGTCCTCATCAGCAGGGAGGACCCGCCGCTGCCGATGCACCGCTACCGGGCCGAAGGCCGCCTCCACGAGATCCGGGAGCACGACCTGGCCTTCACCCGGCGCGAGGCGGTCCAACTGCTGCGGGGACCGGGGCCCGCCCCCGAGGACCACGTCGTGGACCTCCTCCTGGACCGCACCGAGGGCTGGGCCGCGGGCCTGCGCCTGTGCGCCCTCGCCATGGCGCGCTCCGGGGACCCGGCCGCCTTCGCCCGTTCCTTCACCGCGTCCGAGCAGGCGGTGTCCGACTACCTCCTCACCGAAGTCCTCGCCGTCCAGCCCGAGCCGGCCCGCGAACTGCTGCTGCGCACGGGCATCCTGAACCGCGTCCACCCCGGCCTCGCCGCGGCCCTGACCGGGCGGACCGACTCCGGCCGCATCCTGCAGGACCTGGCCCGCCGCCACGCGTTCGTGGAACCGCTCCCGGGCACCCGGTGGTACCGCTTCCACCCGCTGTTCGCCGAGGTCCTGCGCGCCCACCTGCGCAGCAGGCAGCCCGAGCTGGAACCCCTGCTGCACCGCCGGGCCGCCCGCTGGTACGCCGAACAGGACCGCGGCGCCGAGGCGGTGGACGAGGCCGCCGCGGGCGGCGACTGGAGCTTCGCCGCGGCCCAGACCGTACGGCACCTGCTGGTCGGCCCCATCCTCGCCGGCTCCGCCTCCTCCCCGTCCGCCGACACCTTCTCCCGCATGCCCGCCGACACCCCCGGTGCCCGGCCGGCCCTCGTCGCCGCAGCCTGCTGCATGGCCCGCCAGGACGCCGAGGGCTGCCGCTCCCGGCTCGCCCGCGCCGAGGAGGGACCGGACGGCGCCGGCCCGGAGACAGCACCGGCCGACCGGCTCACCGCCGCCCTCCTGCATCTGCTGTCCGCCCCCGGCCCCGCCGACGGGGCCGCGGACCGGATCACCGCACTCCTGGCGCGGGTACCGGCCGAGGAGCGCGTCCGGCACCCCGAGATGGAGCCGCTGCGCCTCTACGGCCAGGCGTGCGCCCGGCTGCGCGGCGGCCGCCTGCAGTCCGCCCGGGACGGTCTCGAAGAGGCGGTCCGGGCCTGTTCCGGCGACGCCACGGTGCTGCTGCGCCACCGGTGCCTGGGACGGCTGGCCCTGGCCGACGCCGTCGCCGGAGCACTGACCCTCGCCGAGGAGCACGCGGCGGCCTCCCTGGCCATCGCCGACCAGCACGGCATCCCCGATTCCCACCGCTCCGGTGTGGTCGGTCTGGCGCTCGCCGCCGTGGCCGTCGAACGGGAGCAGTTCGCCGCGGCGGCCGTGCAGCTGGGCCGCGCCGAACTGCTCGCGGACACCCACCGCGACCCCGACCTCCGGATCGAGCGGTCGGTGCTCCGTGCGCAGCTGGAGACCGCCCGGGGCCGCTGGGACGCCGCCCGCGGCCTCGTCGACGGCCACCTCGGCGAAGCGGCCGCGCCCCCGCCCGGGCCGGCCGCGCGCCTCGCCGTGGCCTATGCCACCGCGGCCCTGGCCCGGGGCGACGTCGAGGCGGCGGCCACCGCCCTGCACCGGGTTCCGGCGGAGGACGGCCCGCCCTCGCACACCGTGGCCCTCGCGCAGGTGAGCGCGGCCGCAGACCACCCCGTACAGGCCCTGCGGCTGATCGAGACCGCGGAGGAGTCCGATGCGGCGACCCTGCCCGACCGGGTCCGCCTGGCACTCCTGCGCGCCCACCGCGCGCTCCTCGACGGGCACGAGGACACGGCCCGCACCCTGCTCGTGCAGGCCCTCGACACGGCACGCCCCGAAGGGCTCCGGCGGCCCTTCACGGAGGCCGGCCCCTGGGTCCGGCACCTGGCCGCCGGCCTCAACGGGCGCAGCGCCTCCTACGCGTGGCTCGCCACCCCGCACGCCCCTGCCGAGCACCGGGCGGTCGAGGAGCTGAGCCGCCGCGAGCGGGAGGTCCTCCGGCAGGTGGCACGCATGATGTCCACCGAGGAAGTCGCCGCCGAGCTGCACCTGTCGGTCAACACCGTCAAGACCCACCTGCGCGGCATCTACCGCAAGCTGTGCGTCTCCCGCCGCCGCGACGCGGTGGAACGCGCCCGCGCACTGCACATGCTGTGACACCGCGGGCACCCGCGCGGCCCCTCCTCACCTGCCACGGGTGAAGTGCGCCGGCGGGCCGCAGACCACCCTGGACGAGGCGGGCCCTACGGGATGCGACGACCGGGAGGGAAGGACGGCTGCCCATGCGCTACGAATTTCGGATCAACGGCCACGTTTCCGAGCCGGTGGCCCACGCGTTTCCGGAACTCAGCGAGTCGCCGGCGGCCCGCCAGACCCTCTTCTTCGGCACCGTGACGGACGAGGCGCACCTCTACGGCCTGCTCGGACGGTTCCGGGACCTGGGGCTGCACGTCGAGGAGATGCGACGTCTGCCCGACTGACCGGGCAGGGTCGCCCAGGACCCACCCACGCAGGCAGGAGGCGGCAGCACCGTGACCACGTCCGCGGTCCCCCCGGGGGACGCCCTCACACCGGCAGAGCGAGCCGAGCGCGGCAAGCGGGCGCGCGGCCGCGTACCCCGCTCCCGGCAGGCGTGGTTCGATCCGGACGAGGACCGGCCCGACCCCGTGGAGGTGCTGCTGGCCCAAGCCGCGACGCGGGTGCCGGAGCTGGTTCCCATCCGGCACGGGCGCATGCTGACCTCGCCCTTCCGCTTCTACCGCGGTGCCGCCGCCGTCATGGCCGCCGACCTCGGACGGGCGCCCCACACGGGCCTGACCGTACAGCTCTGCGGGGACGCCCACGTCATGAACTTCGGCCTCTTCGCCTCGCCCGAGCGCTCCCTCGTCTTCGACGTCAACGACTTCGACGAGACGCACCCCGGCCCCTTCGAATGGGACGTCAAACGGCTCGCCGCGAGCCTCGCCGTCGCCGGCCGCGACAACGGGTTCACACCGCAGGAGCGGGCCGCCCTCGTGGGCGAGGCCGCCTCGGCGTACCGGCGGCGGATGCGGCGCCTCGCCGAGATGCGCGTCCTGGACGTCTGGTACGCCCAGGACGACTCCGAGGACCTCCGCCTGATCGCCGCACAGGGCGGCGACCGCATCCTGCGCCGCACGGACCGGACCCTGGCCAAGGCCCGCACCAAGGACCACCTCCAGGCCCTCGCCAAGCTCACCCACCGCGTCGACGGGAAGCTGCGCATCGCGCCCGACCCGCCCCTGATCGTGCCCCTGTCCGACCTGCTGGACGACTCCGCCCGCACGGACCAGGACACCGCCGTGCGCGCCCTCGTCGAGGCCTACGCCCGGAGCCTCGCCCCCGAACGCCGCGAACTGCTCGCGCGCTTCCGCCTGGTCGACATCGCCCGCAAGGTGGTCGGCGTCGGCAGCGTCGGCACGCGCTGCTGGATCATCCTGCTGACCGGCCGGGACGAGGACGACCCGCTCCTGCTCCAGGCGAAGGAGGCCCAGGAATCCGTCCTCGCCCCGTACACCGCCCCGGCCGCCTACGAGAGCCAGGGCCGGCGCGTCGTGTCGGGGCAGCGGCTGATGCAGGCCACCAGCGACATCTTCCTCGGCTGGATGCGGGTCACCGGCATCGACGGCCTGGAGCGCGACTTCTACGTCCGCCAGCTGCTCGACTGGAAGGGCGGCGTCCCCGTGGAGACGATGCGTCCCGAGGGCCTGCGCCTGCTCGCCCGGGCCTGCGGCTTTTCCCTGGCCCGGGGCCACGCCCGCTCCGGCGACCCCGTCGCCATCGCCGCGTACCTCGGCATGAACGACAGCTTCGACCGGGCACTGACCGCGTTCGCCGAAACCTACGCCGAGCAGAACCTGCGCGACTACGACGCGCTCGTCGACGCCGCGCGGACCGGCCGCGTACCGACGGCGGAGGGCTGACCGGCCGCCTGCGGGCCACGCCGGCGGCACCGGACAGAGGGACGGCGACATGGATCCGACCGCCCCGGTCCCCACGATGAGGGCCGGGGCGCTGGCCCTGCTCGGCGTCCTCGCGGCCGCCCCGGGCGACGCCCGGCGGGCCGGCCGCGAGGCGGACCACCCCACCCGGGGCGGGTGAGGCGCGGGGCGGACGGTCGGGGGAGCGTGGAGCAGGACGGGCAGACGCCGCCCCGACACCGGGGCGGCGGCCCGACGGAGGCGAACGTGAACGACCCCGCATCCCACCGACCGCAGCGGGCGACCGGAGGAACGGAGGACGTGGTGGCCACCCCCGAGGGTGCGCCCGAGGCTCTCCTGCGCGCGGTCGTGCGCCGGCCGGAGCGGCTGCCCGAACTGCTCGCCGACTTCGCACGGCGGCACGCCGGACCGCGTGCCGCGCGAAGCGTGGCCCGGCTGCGCGCCGAGCGGCCCGGCGCCGACGCCGCCGCGCTCGGTGCGGAGACCGTCGAGCGCGGCATCCGCAGGACGGTCGGCGAGGGCGCCTTCGTCGGCGGCCCGTTCCTGATCTTCGTCCCGGCGGCGTTCTGCGCGGCGCTGCTCAGCCAGGCCCGCACGATGCTGGAGCTGGCCGCGCTCGCCGGACGTGATCCGACGGCGCCGAGACGGGCCGCCGAACTCCTGGTGATCCAAGGGGTCTACGCGGACGAGGACACCGCGGAGCGGGCCCTGACCGCCGACGCGGGCGGCGACCGCCGCCGGGCCGGTCCCCGCGAGGACGGCCCGCGGCGCCGCCGCTTCTCCACATCGGCCGCGCTGGTCCCGCGCATGGCCAAACTCCTCGGGCTGATGCCGCCCCGCCGCTCGGCCGGCCGCCCGAGCCCGCACGACCGTCTCGTCCTGCTGGGCCGCTGGGCCCTCCTGGGGGTGACGTTCCTGGTGGGCACGGTGGCTCCGCTGGTGTGGCTGCCCTACATGGCGGTGTCGTACCGCCGGGGGACCCGCCAGGTGCTGGCCCGCGCCGCGGCGTACTACCTCACCACCGCCCCGCCGCCGCGCGGCACCACCTACCGCCTGGACCCCGGCATGCCGGCCGCGGCCGCCCGGACCGTGGGCTTCGTCGCGCTCCCCCTGCTCCTGGTGGTGCTCGCCCGTCTCTACGACGTCCGCATCGCCGGCAGCACATGGCCGGTGGCGGGCATCGCCTTGATCGCGGCCTCCGTGGCGACGGGCGCGCTGTGGCACTACCGCCGCCGTCGCCCGGACTGACCGGCTCGCAGACCGTGCTCCCCTCGGCGGGGGAGGGGTCCGGCAGCATGCCGCACCGTGCGACCGCCTGTCCTTGGCTTGGAGAGGCCAACGTCTTCTCCAGGCCGCGGACTTCACTCGTCTAGAAGTAGCCGAGCTTCTTGGGGGAGTAGCTGACCAGGAGGTTCTTGGTCTCCTGGTGGTACCGCAGCCACACTCATGCTGACCAGGCAAAACGATGGTCGGCGCGGCCTGGCGGCGGGGGCTGGTCCGGGGATGGTCCGGATCTTGGTCGGGAGGTGTCGGCCAGGTGAGTGCTTCGGCTGTAGTGGAAGGGACTGGGGGCGATCGGGACCGGGTGGGTCAGGGGTGGGCTGCGAAGACCAGGCGGAGTCGGCAAGTCCCGTACACAGGCGTCTGCCGAGCCGAACCAAGCTCGACCCCCGGGGCCTCGAATGTGATCGGCCGGTTACGGAGTGCATGGGTGCTGTGGTAAGTGTGGTGATCTTCCGCCGTCGGCCCTGAGGTCGTGCCTCCAGCGGCGGGGTGGGGGGTATGTGATGACAGCTGAGGCTGAAGTGACAGAGGATGCAGAGTCCGATGAAGGGTTCGTGCACCCGATCTTCCTCGTTGCCCCTCATGAGGACAGCGGGGCGGACACTCTGGGCAACTACCGCTATCAGGCGGAGGTCGCGGCCCAGATCTGTGTGGCGCTGCTCACGGAGGATTCCGTCGAAGCGGTGGTCTGCGAGTGGCACGAGGACTTCGTCGTCTCGTACGCGGACGGTTCGGTCGAACTCGTATCCGTGAAGCATCGTGGAAAGCGGCGCAACCCCTGGAACGTGGCGGATCTTTGCAAGGACGGAGGCCTGGCGCACCTTTTCGATCGCTGGCGTGCGTGCGATGGCCTGAGCAACGTCCGGCTGCGTCTTGCCACGAACGCGGGCCTCACAACAGGCAGGGGCGGCGCTACAACCCTGAAGGCGATGTGCGGCCCCGACCCGCGCATCACATCTGGGGTGGACGACATGGTCACTGCCGTCGCGCAGTACCTCTTGAAGGTCCGGTGGAGGCAGCCCTACGCCACGATTCCCGAAGTCCCGCAGGTTTCCAGGCTCGCCGACATTGCCATACCGGACGGCTTCACCGACTCCGTCAGGCTCTTCTTCGGCGCGCTGCACATTGACGATGAACTTCCGTCGCGCCGGCACATCACTGACGTCAATCTCCAGAGCCTGCTGATTCCTGCGATCGCTACCCTGCAGCGGGACCACGTGGATGTCGAGGCCACCTACCGCGCATTGATCGAGCGCATCGAGCAGTCGAACCGTGACGAGAGCGACCGTGGGCAGCTTGCTGTCTACATCGCCGACCCGACGAGGGTCCTGCACAGTGTGCAGATCCAGCGGCGCATCGCGAGGCGCCGACTCACCAAGGCCACGGTCCTCGACACGTTCGTCTCCAGCCGCTCCGTCGTGCCTACCTTCGCCCGTGGCCAGTTGCCGATTGTCGCCCCGGGCGGGGGTAAATTGCGCAAGAAAATGGCCCGCGGTCGAATTCCGGCGGACGAGGCCGCCCACGCCGAACGCCTTCGCTCAGCTTGGTATGTCGCCTGGTCCCAACACCGGTCTGGCCTGGCGGGAGACACCACGGAGCTCGCCAACGCGAGCTTTGAGGTTCTGGACACGGTCTTCGCCTGCCGCGAGCAGGCGGAAGACGAGGCGCCGGACGGCGCACCCTACGGGCAGCGCATGAACCAGCTTATGACGCGGCACCTGACACCAGACGAACTTGGTGCAGGGCTCCCGTTTCCCGTCAATGGCCGGCATCTGCGGGGTCTGGCCTACCAACTCTGTGACGACTGCGACTTCTACTTCTCCGACGTGTTCAACCCCTCTGAGGAGGAGGCGTCGTGACAAGCGCCGGGGACCGTCTGGTGGCGACCGCGCGCCTCAGGGACCGGGCCCGTAGGCAGGAACAGCGGGAGGCGCACTACCACGAGGCCCGTGTACTGCTGCTGGTCGACCGTTTCACCGGGCCAAAAAGAGGCCTGGACGGTCTCACGAAGCTCGCCAAGCTCGACTTCCTGCTGCGCTACCCAGCCATGCTCGAGCGACTCCTGGTCGAGGACGGCATCGCGTGGCCCGCCGGAGCCGAACCCACCTCCGCTGAGCGCCTGTCCGTCGAGAGCCGGATGACCCGCTACAAGTACGGCCCGTGGGACCACCGCTACTACACCGTCCTGGGATCCCTGGCCGCCCGCGACCTGATCGCCTATGGCGCGACTGACCGGGCCGAGTTTCGCATCACGGCCTCCGGCGCGGTCGCTGCGGCAATGCTCGAAGAAACAGACGAATGGGCTGTGGTGGCGAAGCGTATCGCTCTCCTCAGGAAGCACTTCAACAAGTCGGGCACGACGCTGAAAACGCTCATCTACGACCGTCTGCCGGACGCGGTCGACAGGCCCTGGCGGACGGAGATCTGAAATGGCAGTCCACCTTCGATTTCGATCCCTCACCGTCACCACCGCCAACGCCGAAAGGACCTACCGCTTCGACGGGCCAGCCACCGTCGTCAGCGGCCCCAGCGGCACCGGCAAGTCCAGCCTCCTGATGCTGCTGAAACACGTGGTGGGTGGCAAAGCCGTACTGACCCCGGCCGTCCGCGATCACGTCCTATCGGCCCAGGCCGAGGTTGTCATCGGAGAGCAGCACGTGATCCTCAAGAGGACCGTGAACGACGCCCGCTCCGGTCAGGTCGACGTTCTGGACCCGGGGACCCTGGTCACACGCAACACCTTCGCCGTACAGGCAGACAGCGACCTACCGCCCTTGTCGGACTACCTTCTGGCGGCCCTGGACTTCCCCCGCGAGACCATCCCGTCCAGCCGGGACGGTAAAGCCACGACGCGGGACCTGAAGTTCACCGACCTCTTCGCCTACGTGTACCGGGAAGCCCGCAACATCGACCGAGAAGTCGTGGGACACCTCGACACCTGGTTCAACACCAAACGCACCGCCCTGTTCAAGCTGATGTTCGCGCTCACCGACAGCACCGTGCTGGAACTCAGCCGGCAACTGGGCGAACTCAAGGAAGAGCTCCGCAAGAAGACCGACGAGTACGAGACCGTCAAGAATTTCCTTGGTGCGACGGACCCCCGCACCGAGGGCCAACTGCGAGCCGAGCTCACCAGTCTTCGAGACATGCTGCAGCGAGCCGATGCCAGGCTGGCCTCCCTGCGCCACGAACTGGAGGAGAACACCGCAGCCGACGCCGTCCTTCGCCAAGACCTGCGCGCAGCAGTGGACAGTGCTCGCGAGGCAGCCCAAGAAGTCCATGCGGCACAGGAGCTCGTGGAAGCACGGGCAGCGGTCGTCGCCCAGGTCGAGCTCGACTTGTCCCGGCTCGACCGCTCCACCACCGCCATCGAGAAGTTGTCGCCCTTCGACTTCGTTGTCTGCCCTCGTTGCATGCAGCGACTCGGCACCCGGCCCGTTCCCGAAGACCACTGCGTGGTGTGCCTGCAGCACGACCCGCACGACCAGGATGTTGATCCCGCTGCGGTCGCGCAGACCCGAAGGACCCTGGAGCTTCAGCTCCAGGATGCCCAGGCCGTACTCGAATCCGATAGCGGTGTCCTGGAGGCCGCGCAACAGAGGGCCCAGCAAACCGACTTCCTCGCGCACAGTCTGCGCCGCCAACTCGACGCGCAGACGCGAGACCTCGTGGCGCCCCGCTTCGACGCCATCGCAGACGCCAGTGCCCGCGCGGCTTCGCTCAGGGCGGCCATCGACGCCGTGACCCAGCTACGGGACTCCTGGTCGCGGGCACACGCCATCGAACGCGACGTTCGAGCCATCAAGGCACAGCGGGCCACTGCAACGGCCGAAAGGAAGGCCCGCACAGCCGAACTCGCGGCGCGCCAGACGCTTGTGAGCGACCTCAGCCGGGACTTCAACACGATGATCTCCCAGCTGCGCCCCGCGCCGTGGATCCAGTCCGCGGCCATTGACCCGTCGTCGTACCTGCCCGTAGTCGACAATGTCTCGTTCGAGAGCCTCCAGGCCGACGGCGGGGGCATCGTGACCTGCATCAACGTTGCGTACAGCCTCTCCCTGCTGGAATTCGGCATCACGCATCCAGACGTCCGAGTGCCGTCGATGCTGATCATCGACTCCCCGAGAAAGGCATCAGGGACCAACCTCGACGACCAGGCACGGGGCCATCGGACCTACCAGCGCTTTCAAACACTCGCCGAGGCCCACGGCTCCCAGGTTCAGCTGATCATCGCCGACAACGACTCGGCGCCGATCCCGGGCGCAGCCTTCGGCAAGATCGAACTTGGCTACGACAACCCCTTCGTCCCAGGCGTAGCCCACCCCGGACCGGAGCACGCTCATCGCGCTGAAGACGAATCGTGATCCACGGTGTGGGCAGGTCCTGAACGGTTCCCGAACCTCAGCCGTGACCGAGGCAAGTTCGGGTCACCCGCCGCCATCGTGAACGGCGGCGGCGACCTTCAGTCGTCCGCCAGAGCGAGGGGCGGCGGTAGCCGCGCGAGGCCTGGAACGTGGCCCGGATCGGGGGCGGGGTTGATGCTGCTCGGCTCGGGAGACCCCCGCAGGCCGCTGCCCGTTGCTCCGGTCAGCGGTCAGCGGGGTGTTCCGTGATCCAGCGGGCCGCGAGGAGGCCGGAGCCGGCGGTGAGTACGGCTGCCGCGATGACGGTGGCGTTCAGTCCGAAGGCGTCGGCGAGGATGCCGGCGACGAGGGCTCCGGCGGCGTAGCCGATGTCGCGCCAGAAGCGGTAGGTGCCGAGGGCGTTGGCTCGCCAGGCGGGGTGGGAGTGGTCGGATACGGAGGCGATCAGCGCCGGGTAGACCATGGCGGTGCCCAGGCCGAGGAAGACGGCGGAGAGGATTCCGGCGAGCAGGGGCCGATCCAGGAGGGCGAGGGCGAGGACGAAGCCGACGGACTGGACCAGCATGCCGGTGACGATCAGGGGCTTGCGGCCGATGCGGTCCGCGAGGTGCCCTGTAGGAATCTGGCCGAGGCCCCACAGGATCGGGTAGAGGCCCTTGATCAGGCCGACCGCGGCGAGCCCGAGTCCGTGGTCGGTGAACAGGAGGGGGAAGACTCCCCAGGTGAGGCCGTCGTTGAGGTTGTTGACCAGGCCGGCCTGGCTCGCGCCTCGAAGGGATCGGTTGCGCCAGGACGTCCGGGCGAACGTGGTCTTCAGGCCGGTGGCCTCGCCGGTGGGCAGGGGCTTGGAGTGATGGGCGAGTTCGAGGGCGACGTGGGCGGCTGTGTCGCGGACGACGAGGGAGAGGGCAAGGCCAGCGGCGACGAAGACGACGCCGATGAGTTCGGGGACCGGGCGCAGGCCGTAGGAAGTGGCGAGGTAGCCGGTAAGAAGGGCCGTGACCCCGACAGCGGTATAGCCGGCGGCCTCGTTGAGTCCGGTGGCCAGACCTCGCCGGGCGGGGCCGACGAGGTCGATCTTCATGTTGACGGTCATCGACCAGGTCAGGCCCTGGTTTAGACCGAGCAGGACGTTGGCGGCGACGATCCAGCCCCAGGACGGTGCCCAGGCGAGCGCGAAGGGGACGGGGATGCCGATCAGCCACCCGGCGAGCAGGAGCTGCTTGCGGCGGAAGCGGGCGGTCAGGGCGCCGGCGGCGAGGTTGGTCAGCGCCTTGGTGGTGCCGAAGGCGATGATGAAAGAGAAGACGGCGAGGTCGCTTGTGAGGCCGAAGGTCCCGGTGCCGATCAGCGGGACGGTGGTGCGTTCCAGGCCGACGAGGCCACCGACGCAGACGTTGACGACGACCAAGAGAGTGAACTGAAGCCAGTTCTCCCGTAGACCGAGGCGTACGGGGCGCCCGGCCGCATCGGTGGGCGCGGCGGTCGGAGCGTTCACGCGGTCCCGCCTTGAGCGAGCTGCTGTCCGTGGGCTGCCGCGTAGTCGGCGGGGCCACCGTTGAGTACGGCGATGTCGGTGTGGCCGGCGCGTTCGAGGAGGCTGGCGGCGGTCATCGCCCGCTCGCCGTGGCCGCAGGCCACGACCGCACCCTCGGGCGCGTCGAGGGCGGCAGCTGCCAGCCCGCCGAGCTCGATGTGGACGGAGCCCCGGACGTGCCCGGCGGCAAACTCCGTGTCCTGCCGTACGTCGAGGTACGGACGGTCGGCGGCCTGGTCGGCCTTGACGAACGAAGTGGTGGACTGGGGGTTGTCGTCTGCCGCCCAGGCGGCCATGCCCCCGGCGAGGCGCCCCTCCAGTCGCTCGTAGCCGATCTTGTACGCCTGCCAGACGATCTCGGCGACGTCCTGGTCGTCGCCCGCGACGACCACGATCGGGGCGGTGTCGGGCAGGAGCCAGCCGAGCCAGGTGGCGAACTGGCCGCGCAGCGGGATGGAGAGGGATCCGGGGATGTGGCCGGCCGCGTAGTCGGCGGCCGGGCGTACGTCGACCACGTGGCCGCCGTCGGCCAGGAGGGCTTTCACCTGCCCGGCGTCCAAGGCGGGCAGCAGCGGGGCGGCGGTCAGGACGGCGGGCCCGCGCCGGTTGGCCTCCGCGAGCCGGTCGAAGTAGTCGGGGTACGAGCCGAGGCCGGCGACGAGCTGCCGGACGAAGGCGTCCTCGTCGGGGGCGGCGAGGAGTGGGTTGTTCTGCTTCTGCGCGCCGATGGTGGAGGTGCGCTCGTCGCCGCGTACGGCGGAGCAGAAGGAGCCGGCCCCGTGGGTGGGCCAGACCGCGGTGTGGTCCGGGAGCTCGGCCAGGCGACGGAGCGAGCGGTACTGGGCGCGGGCCAGCTCCTCGGTCCGGCCTGCGCCGAGGAGGTCGGTTCGGGCGGCCGAGTTCACGATCATCGAGCCGCCGGTGAAGACTCCCAGCTCGCGCACGCCGTCCAGGAGCAGGAAGGACAGGTGCTCGTCGGTGTGGCCCGGGGTGGCGAGGGCCCGCAGAGTCAGGCCGCCCAGGTCCGTCTCGTCCCCGTCACCGAGAGGGGTGTGCGTGAAGGACCGGTCTCCGGCGGCGGAGGCCAGTACCTGGGCGCCGTCGTCGTGGGCCAGCTGCGTGGCGCCGGAGAGGAAGTCGGCGTGCAGATGGGTGTCGGCGGCGAACGCCACGCGCAGTCCGCGCCGGGCGGCGACCGCATTGAGCGTGCGCAGGTCCCGGCTCGCGTCCACCGCGAGAGCCCGTCCATCCCCGAGGTCGACGAGGTAGGCGCTGTTGCCCAGCCCCTGGTCGACAAGGGGTATCAGGTGATCATCTGTGAAGCTCATGACGTGCCCTTTCACCTATGACGAGCATGCGGCGGCGAACTCCGTCCCGCTCAATTACAATAATCCATAGATCTTTGGAGGAAGCAATGTCGGATGCCGCCACCAGCCCCGCCAAGGCCGCGCTCTACGACGCCTTCGCCGCCACAGGCAAGGCTCTGGCCAGCGGAAAGAGACTGGAGCTTATTGATCTCCTCGCCCAGGGCGAGCGCACCGTCGACGCCCTGGCCAAGGCCTCCGGGCTGAACCTCACCACCGCCTCCGCCCACCTCCAGACCCTCAAGCAGGCCGGCCTGGTCGCCACCCGCCGCGACGGCGTGCGCATCCACTACCGGCTGGCCGGGGAGGACGTCGCCGCCCTGTACGCCCTCCTGCGCCGGGTCGCCCACGCCCACCAGGCGAAGGTCGAACCCGCCCGCACCGCCTACCTCGGTGACGAGCCCGGCCCCGAGGTCACCCGTGAGCAGCTCCTCGCCCGCGTCGAAGCCGGTGACGTGGTCGTCCTCGACGTACGCCCGGCCGAGGAGTACGCCGCCGGCCACATCCCGGGCGCCATCTCCATCCCCGTCGCCGAACTCGCCGACCGAATCGGTGAACTCCCCGACGGGGTCGAGGTGGTGGCCTACTGCCGGGGCGAGTACTGCGTCATGGCGCACGACGCCGTACGCCTGCTCGGCGACCGCGGCCGAAAGGCGGTCCGGCTCAGCGACGGCATGCTCGAATGGCGCCTGGCAGACCTCCCCGTCACTGCAGGAGCCGAGGAATGACCCTCCCGTCCCATCCAGGCCTCGCCGAAGGGCCGGTCTACCTGGACTACAACGCCACCACCCCCGTCGACCCGCGCGTCGCGGAGGCGATGGCACCGCACCTGACTACTTTCTTCGGCAACCCCTCCAGCAGTCATCCCTACGGAGCCGAACCCCGACGTGCCCTCGCCAGCGCCCGGGCGCAGGTCGCCGCCCTCATCGGCGGCCAGCCCGAGGAGGTCTTCTTCCCCGGCTCCGGCTCGGAGGCCGACCTGCTCGCCCTGCGCGGCGCGGTCCTCGCCTCCGGCCGCCCCCACCCGCACGTAATCACCCAGGCCACCGAGCACCCCGCGGTACTCGAAACCTGCCGTGCCCTCCAGCGGCTCCACGGTGCTCGGATCACGGTGCTGCCCGTGGACCGTACGGGCCTCGTGGCACCGGCCGACCTGGCGGCGGCGCTCACCGACGACACGGTCCTCGTATCGGTCATGGCCGCCAACAACGAGACCGGCGCCCTCCAGCCCGTAGCCGAGCTCGCCGCCCTCGCCCACGCGCGGGGTGCGCTGTTCCATTGCGACGCAGCTCAGGCTGCGGGCAAGGTCCCCCTTGATGTCCAGGACCTGGGGGTGGACCTGCTGACCATCGTCGGGCACAAGATGTACGCACCCAAGGGCGCAGCTGCACTGTACGTACGCGACGGTGTGGGGCTGGAGCCGGCCGTCTACGGCGGTGGGCAGGAGCATGGCCTGCGCGCGGGAACGGAGAACGTGGCCCTCGCCGCTGCCCTCGGCGCCGCGGCCGAACTGGCCGCCGGTGAACTGGCCGCCGGCGCCCCAGCCCGCGTCACGGCCCTGCGCGACGACCTCCATCAGCGGCTCACGGCTGCCCTTCCGGGCCGTGTCCACCTCAACGGGCCCGAGAAGGAGCGCCTGCCCAACACGCTCAACGTCAGCATCGACGGCATTCTCGGCCACGAACTGCTCGCCGCGGTCCCCGAGATCGCGGCCTCCACCGGCTCGGCCTGCCACAGCGGGGCCCACACGGCCTCACCGGTCCTGACCGCCATGGGCCTCGAGGCCGCCCGGGCACTCGGGGCGCTGCGGCTGTCGCTAGGCCGGTGGACCACGCAGGCAGAGGTCGAGACGGCGGCTGCGGTAATCGCCGTGGCTGCCGCGGGCCGGTGATCCAGGCCGGCATTGACCTGCCCGGGTAGGTCAGTGCGGCAGGATCTGGGTGACGCGCCACAGTCGGCGGGGCAGGTCGCCCTCTTCGAAGGGATGGACCTCCCTAAGTGTCCAGCCCTGCGCGAGGGAGTCGACCAGGTGGGGCGGGAAGAAGTGCACGGCGAATCCGCCGTGTTCGTGGATGTCGTCGCCGTGGGGGATGCCGGTGCCGTAGTGGGCGTCGCCGGTGTGGCGAACGCAAGTGGCTCACCGCGCTGGCCTCCCTCGGCGACCTGCTGCCGATGGAAGGCTTCGGCAAGCCCGGCGGACCCGGCGTGTTCTCCCTCTTCGCCCCTGATGCGGCGGCCGTCCTTCTGCGCGGAGCGGGCCTTCGCGGAGTGGGTGCCACGCATGTGTCGGCGTACGGGACGTGGGGGAGGGCCGCGGAGGACGCGGTGGGCTTCCTCCTGGACTCCGGACCTGGCCGCCACCTCGTCGCCCAGGCGGACGCCGGTGCCGGCGACGTCGCCCGTGCCCGCCTGACCGAACTGCTGCGGCCCCACGAGGCCGACGGTGCTCTGCGCCTGCGCAGCACGGGCTGGTTGCTCACGGCCACCGCTCCGTAAGCCTGATCATTTCCCGGGGTGGGCCGGTCTGCCTGCAACGAGCGATACACCCGTGGCCTTCACCGCGGACATGGGGCTCGGCGAGGGGGCCTGCATCGTTGCCTGCCGCCAGGGGTGCTCCATCCGCGCGCCGTACGCCGCAGGCTTTGTGCCCCTGTTCGTGTTGGTTATGAGACGTTGACCGTGAGGGCTGCGGTGTGGAGGGTGCCCGCCGTCTGGAACTGCAGGAACAGCCGCCAGTCGCCGCTCTTGGGAAGTTCGGCGTGAAATGGCAGCGTGGGCCCACCGGTGCCGGTCTTGGCGGCTGGGGTCTCGGGGTGGAGGTGGGCCAGCGCCTGGTCACCGGCGTGGAAAGCGGTCAGGTGTGCGTATGTGTCCAGGTACGGCTGGAGGTCGGTGACCGGCTTGCCGTCCTTGGTGATGTTCACGGTGAGCGGTGCGGCCACTCCCGCCTTGGGCCGGCCGGTCAAGGTGACGGTGTAGCCGTCCACACTGGTCGTGTCGGACGCCGCGGGCAAGGCGGTGGTGGACGCCGCGCCGGGAACGGTCGTGGTGGTGGACAAGACGAAGTCCTGGCCCTTGCCGGCACCGCTACCCGGGATGAACGACGCATACATGCGCCAGTTACCCGGCTCGAGGGAGGCGAGCGGGGCGGTCCAGGTGCCATCCGGAGCCATCCTGGCGTGCACATGCTGAAACCCGCTGAGGTCTTCGCGGATGGTGTAGAAGTGCAGGCGCTCTGTCTGATTGACGGCGTAGTCGGTCACTGGCTTGCCGTCGGGGCCGGTGATCGTGAAGCGGTAGTCCCCGGCTTTGCCGGCTGGGAGAGTCGAGGCCGCTGCCTTCATGCGGTAGCCGTCCTTCTCCGCGGCGAGGCCGTCCTCGGCTGACATGGAGGCCATGTCGTGACCCATGTCGTGCCCTGGTTCCGACGGGGTGAGGGTAGCCGTGTTGTCGCCGGTGCCGTAGGGGGAAGCCGAATCGGACGAGCCGCAGGCGGCCAAGGTGGCGGCCAGTGCAGCCGCCACGGTCATCGCAGCCAAGGTGCGCCGGCGTGGGAGCGGGATACGGGTCGTACGCATATCGGCATTCCGTCCTTCTGGGGTGGGAGGATGTCTTGGTCTGGGCGGGCGGCATCGGCGCCCCTGGCGAGATCGACGCTGGGTGGCGAAGGGATGCATCCCCATTGAGTCGGCTCCCGCGTCGCGGCATTCTGCCGACAGGGTGAATCCGGCGAGTGGGCAGCGGCGCCTGGGTGCCGGCCCTTCCGGCAGGTAGAGGAAGCCCTGATGGCGCCACACATCGAGAGCGTGGAAGCCGCTGCCAGTGCACGCCGACGGTGAGCGCGACAGCCTGTGCGGTCGGACCAGTCGAGACCGCCAGCCCTGGACGTGCGTCTTCCGTCATCCGAACGAGCGAAGGTCGAACACGTGCGGAGCGTCCGAGAAGGGGTGCAGGGTCGCCGGGCACGGGCTGTCGCACGCTCCCCTGGGCGTGTTGCTTGATGAGCGGCTGTCCACGGGGCAACGGGGACCCGGCTGCGATCGAGTTCCGAGCCGCGGTCTGATGGCCCTGGTCCACGCATAGGTCGGCCGGAGCGTGAATCTGCCGAGCGGCTACGAGTGGCCGCCTGGCGATAGAGCGCAGCAGCCCTGAGCCGCGCCGACTCGCCTGATCGCAGCGATTTGCTCCGCGTCCTCAAGAGATTCCCCGACACCTTCCGGAATACCCCCCACGGGTATACGGTTCTGCTCGATCGAAGATACCCCCAGGGGGTATAACTCTCTCGTTCTGGAGGGCAGAGCGGTGTCCGTGGCCAATCCCCGGCGCTGGTGGGCGCTGGGCGTACTCGCGACAGCACAGTTCATGGTCATCATGGACACGTCGATCATCGGGGTGGCGCTCCCGCAGATGCAGCGTGACCTCGGCTTCAGCCAGGGCGATCTGAGCTGGGTGTTCAACGCCTACGTGATCGCTTTCGGCGGGCTCCTGTTGCTCGGTGGGCGGCTTTCCGACCTGTTGGGTGCCCGGCGTGTCTTCGCGGCTGGCTGGGTCATCCTCGTCGCCGGCTCGGTGATCGCCGCGGCGGCAGGCAGCGCCGGTACGGAAATCCTGGGCCGGGCGGTCCAGGGCGCCGGCGGCGCGCTGATCGCACCGGCGTCCATGACCCTGCTGATGATGTTGTTCGGCCACGACCCCAAGGAACTCGGAAAGGCACTCGCCCTCTACGGGGCGGCCGCACCGGCCGGCGGCACAGCCGGTGTCTTCCTGGGCGGGGTCTTCACCCAGTGGGCCAGCTGGCCGTGGATCTTTGTCATCTACGTACCCATCGGGCTGGCCACCCTCGCAGCTACGGGTCTGCTCCCGGCGGTCGGAAAGCGTCGCGGCGGCATCGACGTGCTCGGGGCGGCTGCGGTCACCGCGGGCCTGGCGCTCGCAGTGTTCTCCATCGTGCGTGCTCCAGAGGCTGGTTGGGGGAGTGCCCAGACCCTGCTCCAGCTCGCCGGTGCGGCCGTCCTGCTGATCGTCTTCCTGCTGGTGCAGCGCTCGTCGAAGGCGCCTCTGATGCCGCTGGGCATCTGGCGCACCCCTGGCCTGGCCATCTCGAACACGGCGATGGCGCTGCTGGGCGCGGCCTGGATTCCGATGTGGTACTTCCTCAACCTCTACCTCCAGCAGGTACTCGGCTATGGAGCCTTTGCCAGTGGCGCGGCCCTGCTGCCGATGACCGCCCTGCTGATGGTCTTCATGACCGCGCTCACCGGACGCCTGCTGGGCCGGTTCGGGGCCAAGCCCCTGATCGCCGCCGGACTGCTCGTTCTGGCCGTCGGACTGGTGTGGCTGTCCTTCGCCCGGCCCACCGGCACCTTCGTCGTCGATGTCCTGCCGGCCTCGCTCGTCGCCGCGACCGGCATGTCGCTTGCCTACATTCCGGCTCTGATGTCGGCGATGGCCGGCGCCCTGCCGGAGCAGGCCGGTCTCGCCTCCGGCATCGTCAACACCACCTACCAGGTCGGCTCCGCACTCGGCCTCGCCACCCTCACCGCCGTCGCCGCCTCACAGGGCGCCGACCGGCTGGGAGAACTCCCTGCCCTCACCGACGGCTTCAGTGCCGCGTTCCTGGGTGCCGCGGGAATCGCGGCCGCGGGTGCGGTCCTCACCCTCGCGCTGATGAAGGGCACCCGCTCGGCCTCTGTTGCGGAGGCTCCGGCCGAGCGGGTAGGCGCCGATGTCGAACGGGTCCGCGACTGATCGCAGCGAACGGATGCTGCTGGGCGGGCCACCGGAGTCGATCCGGAGGCCCGCCCGGTTTCCGTGCGGGGAGGGGCGCCAGGGTGGGGCTCCGCGGTAGGTCGGCGTGCCGCCCCTCAGGCCGACGGGCGCAGGCCGTCCAGCGTGACGGCCACCAGGCGGTGGACCGCTGCCGGGGAGGGCAGGGTCGACGCGGCCGTCAGGGCGTGGAGGCAGTAACTCGCGAGTTCGGCGGTGCTCACGTCGTCGCGGAGCCCGCCCGCCTCGGCCGCCTCCTCCAGTAGGTCCCGGAACAAGTCGACGAGGTGCTGCTGGGCCCGGCGGACCGGCTCGCCCTGGTGGAGCAGGGACGCGAGTTCGGCGCCGTGGCGACCGCGGTGGTGGGAGATGAAGGCGTATGCCGTGAGTACGGCCTTCAGCCGCTCGGACGGATCGCCGGCGCCCTCCCGCAGGCTCGTGAGCTGGTGGAGGTGCTCGGTGATGTGGCGCTCGTGCCAAGCGGCCAGGATCGTCTCGACGTCCGGGAAGTACTTGTAGAGGGTTGCCCGCCCGATGCCGGCCCCCTCCGCGATCTGCGACATCGTCACCGCTGTCACCCCGCGGTCGGTGGCCATCTCCCACGTGGTGTGCAGGATCGCGTCACGGACCTCGCGGCGGTGCTCTTCGATCGTCTCGTTCCACAGCTTAGGCACGCGATCAGTGTACGCAGCGACGTGGTCCGGACGGTATGTATTGACAGAGACAGTCTGTATCGAAAAACTGGAAGGGAGGATGCGGAAGAAATCACTGATGGGAGACGGGGATGTCTCGTAAGCGGGATCAGGAAGCAGGGAGCGCCGACGCCGCGGTTCCACACCGGGAAGCGGGTGCTCCGCGCTGGGTCAAGGTGCTGGCGATCATCGCTGCCGTTCTGGTCGCGCTGTTCGTGGTCCTTCTCCTGACCGGGGGCCCCGGAGGCCACGGTCCGGGGCGCCACATGTCGATGCCGGAATCAGGAAGTCCGGGTGTGTCCGCCTCGACGGCGCTCCTGCGGGTGTCCGCAGACGGGGACCTCCGGTGATTATGTCGCCGCGGCTGCGGAAGGCCGCCCTCACGGTGCACGTCGCGACCTCCGTCGGCTGGTTGGGTGCGGTGCTGGTGTTCCTGGCGCTCGCCGTCATCGGCCTGACCGTCAAGGACGAGCATGCGGTGCGCGGCGTGTACCTCGTGATGGAACCGGCTGCCTGGTACGTCCTCGTGCCGTTGGCGTTCGCGTCGCTGCTCAGCGGGATCGTGCAGTCCCTCGGCACGCACTGGGGGCTCGTGCGGCACTACTGGGTGCTGGTCAAGCTCGTGCTCACCACCGTGGCCACGGGCGTGCTGCTGATGTACATGGGGACGTTCCGTGTCATGGCGGCGGTGGCAGCCGAGTCCGGGAACGATCTCGGCCAGGTGCGGAACTTCTCGCCGACTCTCCACGCGGTGCTGGCGCTCCTGGTCCTGGGGGCGGCGCTCGTGCTCGCCGTTTACAAGCCGCAGGGCACGACCCGCTACGGCGCCCGTCGGCAGAACGAGCGCCGTTCGTCGCAGCGGGGTCAGCTGTCCGTGCGATAGCCGCGGGCGGCGAGCCGCCAGTCCGTCCTGGGGAGCCTAGGGTGGTCGTAGGCGGTGCCTGCGCTGAAGGCAGGTGCGAGACCGGTACAGGAGGCCACCGTGGCTGCCCTGATCGCTTCGCTCCTGGGAGGGCTGATCCTCGCAGCCCTCGTCTTCGACATCGCTCGCCTGGTCACCCCGACGGAGAAGCGCTACCCGCCGCTGGCGAGGCTGCGCGGGCGGAGGGCCGCGCTGGAGGCCGCCGAGCACTGGTGCACCGGGCTTCTTGTCCACGGCCGCATCGACCAGGCGACGTATCGCCTACGAATGAGCCACCTGGCCCGTGGGCAGCGTACGTCCGCGACGAGACGACCGTGCACCTGATGGGGTGAAGGCGGACGGCGTACCCCGCATGTCGGCCCAGCTCAGGGCCTGGTGGGGCGACAGCATGCAGCGGATGACTGAATGGGAGCCGCTGCTGGTGCTGCTCGGGCTGACAATGGCCGGCGTCGCGGCACTCTATGGCGTCAACGCGCTGTTGGCCGGTGGTCGTGCAGCCGACGGGCAGGGCTCGTTCGCGGGGGGCCACGAACCGCGTGAGCATGCGCTCTCCCGCTTCCACGTGCGCTGGTACCCCGTGACAATGATCTTCCTCGCCTTCGACATGGAAATGCTCTTCATGTACCCGTGGGTGCGCGTGGTCAACGAGATGGGCGCCCCGGCGGTCATCGAGATGTTCCTCTTCCTCGGCATCCTCTTTGCCGCCGTCATGTACGCCTGGCGCGAGGGCGCTCTGCGATGGACGTGACCCGACGCGTCATCCGACTGGCCGCTCAGCGTCCCTCCGTCTTCGTCGTGACCCTGCCCGGGGCCACCGAGGAACGCCTCGCGATCGAGCACGGATTGCGCTCGCGAGGTTGGCCGTCGGCCGACAGCCCGGCCGCCGCGACGGCCGTGCTCGTAGCGGGAGACCCCGGTGAGCCGCAGCCGGACTGGCTGGCCCGGGCGTGGCAGAACCTGCCCGGACCGAGGGCGTACGCCACGGTGACGGAGCCCGCGGACGCGGGCCGGGCACTGGGACAGGTGAAGGAGCAACTCGCCTCCGGCGCCGTGGCGGCGGGTCCGATGGCGGCGGACCGGGACGGTGACGACATGCCCCCCGTCCATCACGGGGAAGCGGGGCCCGCGGAGCATGAACCGCATGGTGGCCATGGCGATCACCAGGAACACCCCGGACACGGCGATCACACAGGCCACGACGAAGGTCATGGCCATGGCCATCATGAGGGCCGTGGTGGTCACGGCGGCCATCACGGAGGCGTGGTTGCCGGGCGGCCCATGGCCGAGCGGGCCGACGACCGCGACGGGCTCCGGCTGGACCGGCTGCATCTGACGCTGGGGCCGGCCCTTCCCGACTGGCCGGCCGGGCTCGTCCTCGAGCTGGCACTGCAGGGCGACGTCATCCAGCGAGCACAGGCGGCGCCGATCCCGGTGCGACCGGGTACGGGCCTCTCGCGACCGCCGTTCTGGAACGTGCCGTGGCTGGCTGCGGCTCAGGGGGAGCCGGTGCCGACCGGTATCGCCGAGCGGCGCCGGTGCACCGCGCACCTGGACAGCCTCGCGCGGCTCCTCGCCGTCGCCGGCTGGTCTCACCAGGCCGACCGGGCCCGCGGGCTGCGCGATGCGCTGCTGGCCAACGCCACCGCGGCGGACGTGGGCGGCGAACTGCGCCGTTTCACACGGCGGGTCCGAGCGTCCCGAGTGTTTCGTGGGCTGCTGGTCGGCCTGGGCCCCCTGCGGGCCGACCGAGCACGGGAGTTCGCCGTGACGGGCCCCGGGCTCGTGGCCGACGGGGACGTGTGGGACCGCCTCTGCGTGTGGCTGGATGAGACCGAGCGGGCGTTGGAGGCGGTGGACGAGACGAGGCCCTTGGCGGGACGGCGGGATCAGGGGCCGCGTGGTCTCGTCGGCCGCGAGCACCCTCCGTCGCAGGCGCTGCTCTCGGTCCTGCCCGGATTGGTGACCGGTGCCGAACTGGCCTGTGCGCGGCTCATCGTGGCGAGCCTCGACCCCGATCTCGACGAGTTCGTGACGCCGTCGGGAGGAGCCCATGGCTGATACAGCGCCGCTGTGGGCGGTGCTCGTCATGCCGCTGGGGCTGTTCGTACTGGCCTTGGCCGCCGCTGCGTTCGACTCCCTGGTGGGTGCCGCTCCGCGCGGTGGCCGCGCCGGGACCACACGGGCACTGGCGGCACCGGCACTCGACGTGGTCCGGCTGCTCTGCCAGCGGCGGCGCCGCACCGACGCCGCCGACCTCGCGCTCGGCCGAGTGGGGATCGGACTGGTGCCGGTCGCCGCCGTACTTGCCGCGGCGGTGGTGCCCTGGGGCGTCGGCGCGGTGACCGATCCCGACGTGGGCGTCGTGTGGTTCAACGCCATGGAGGCACTGGCCTGGGCGGCGGTCTGGCTGGCGGGCTGGGGCCCGAACTCGGCCCTCTCGCTGATCGGCGGCTACCGCTTCCTCGCCCAGGGGCTCGCGTATGAGCTCCCGCACATGTTCGCGCTGACGACGGCCGCGCTCGGGGCGGAGTCACTGCGGGTCGGTGACATCGTCGAGGCCCAGCGCGGGCTGTGGTTCGTGGTCTGGATGCCGGCGGCCTTCCTCGTCTACCTGCTCAGTGCGCTGGCCATGGCCTTCTGGGGGCCATTTGGGCACCCGTTGGGGCGGGACGCGGCCGGCGGCGCGGTCGCCGAGTACAGCGGTGCGGACCGACTGGTGCTGCTGGGCGGCCGGTGGCTGCTGTTCGTCGTCACCGCTGGGTTCAGCGTGCCGCTGTTCCTCGGCGGCGGGTACGGGCCGCTGCTGCCCGCGTGGGCGTGGACGCTGCTGAAGACGGCGGCGGTCCTCGCGGTGCTGATCGCCGTACGACGTCGGGTGCCGGTGCTGCGAATGGAGCGCTACATGGAGGTCGCCTGGATGGTCCTCGTGCCGTTGACGCTGGTGCAGGCGCTGTTCGTCGCCGTCGTAGTCCTCGGCCGGTAGGGCCGGCCATGGACGAGGTCGTGTTCTGGGCGCTCGGGGTACTCGCGGTGGCCGGCGGGGTGATGGTCTTCCGCTTCGACTCGA
Source organism: Streptomyces sp. NPDC043896 (assembly GCF_056435605.1). NCBI lineage: Bacteria > Bacillati > Actinomycetota > Actinomycetes > Kitasatosporales > Streptomycetaceae > Streptomyces > Streptomyces sp. NPDC043896. The sequence continues at coordinate 166,508 of NZ_JBWKEE010000010.1, read as the reverse complement.
TGGCCCGGGCCACGTACGCGTTGCTGCTGTCCCTGCTGTGCGTCGGCGGCCTCGTGATGCTGCTGGGCCTGGGCTACCTGGGCGTCGTCGTCATCCTGATGATGACGATCGAGATGGCCATCATGGCCGTGTTCATGGTGATGTTCATGATGAACCCGGCCGGTCTCATGCCGATGTCGATGGTCCACAACAAGCGCGGTGCGACGGTCCTGTGCGCGGCCGTCTTCGTGCTGCTCGTCGCCGGCATCGTGCTCGCTCCGTGGCCCGAGCGGGCCGGGAGGCCGGTCGACGATCCGACCAAGGCCCTCGGCGAAGCCCTGATGGGCGCCCAGATGCTCACGATGATGACCCTGGGCTTCGCCCTGTTCACCACGATCGTCGCCACCGTGGTCCTGTCCACCCGCCGCGGCCGCTACGACAGGATGGGCGACGGCCTCGACGCCCGCCGGGCGAACGACCCCGTCCGGGGAGGGGTCGGACGGTGAACCTGGAACCCTTCCTCGTGGTGGCGGCCGCGCTGTTCAGCGTGGGACTGTTCGGCGCCCTCACCCAGCAGTCCATCGTGATGCTGATGATGGGCCTCGAACTCATGCTGGGCGCGGTCATCCTCGCCGGCGCCGCCGTGTGGCACTTCATCGCACCCGCCTCCACGGACGGTCAGGTGCTGATCGTGCTCGCGGTCACCGTCATGGCCGTCGAGATGGCCGTCGGCTTCGCCATCGTCACCGCGCTCTTCCGCGCCCGCGAGGTCGACACCACCGACGAGGCCGCGGAGCTGCGCGGATGAGCGCACTGCTCTGGGCGCTGATCGCCGTCCCGCTCGCCACCGGTGCCGTCCTGGCCGGTTGCGGCAGGCGGGCCGACCGCGCGGCGCCGGGAGTCGCGGTGGCCGCGGCCCTCGTGGCCCTGGGCTTGGCCTGCGTGGCGGCGTGGTACCAGCCGGCAGCGGTGGCGCCTCTGCTGAGGACCGCGCCGTTCGCCCTGGCCGTGGACGGGCTCTCCGCGTTCATGGTCGTCACGGTGGCGGCGGTGACGGCGGCCGTGCTCCTCTTCAGCACCGCCGACATCGGCCGCCGTGAGGCCCGCGCCCGGTTCTTCGGCCTCATGCTGCTCTTCAGCGGCGCGATGCTCGTGACGGTCACCGCCACCACCCTGCCGGCCCTGCTGATGGCCTGGGAGGTGATGGGCGCCACGTCCTGGGCGCTCATCGGGTACTGGTGGCAGGACCCGGTCCGCGCCGCCTCGGCAGGTACCGCCTTCCTCACCACCCGCACCGCCGACCTCGGCCTGTACGTGGCCTCAGGCGCGGCCCTCGCCTCCGGCCCGGGCATGGCCTTCACGGGCCTGGAGGCCGCCCCGGACCCGTGGCTCGGCGTCATCACGGCCGGGGTGATCGCCGCTGCCCTGGGCAAGTCGGCGCAACTTCCCTTCAGCTTCTGGCTGTCCCACGCGATGCGGGGCCCCAGTCCCGTCTCGGCGTTGCTGCACTCGGCCACCATGGTCGTCGCGGGCGCCTACCTCCTCCTCCGGTTCGCACCCCTCCTCGCCGCCTCCGGGTGGGGTGCCTCCGTCGTGGCCTGGACCGGGGCGCTCACGGCTCTGGCCCTCGGCCTGGTGGCAGTCGCGCAGAGCGACCTCAAACAGCTGCTGGCCGCGTCGAGCTGCGCCCAGATCGGCTACATGGTCCTCGCCGCAGGCGTCGGCTCGACCGTCGGCGGAACCCTCCAACTCATGGCGCATGCCGCGGCGAAGAGCCTCGCCTTCCTCGTCACCGGCTTCTGGCTCACCCGTCTCGGTACCAAACAGCTCCCCGAACTGCGCGGGGCCGCCCGTCGCAACCGCACCGCCGGGGCGGCGTTCACCGTGGCGGCCCTCGCCCTCGCCGGGGTTCCGCCGCTGGCCCTGTGGGCGGCCAAGGACGTCGTGCTCGCGGGAGCCCTCGAAGCCGGCACGTCCCTCTACACGGTCGGGCTCGCGGCGGCCGCCGTCTCCGCCGTCTACAGCGTGAAGGCCCTGTGGTACGTCTGGCAACCGGAGCCGGCGACCACCGTCGGCCCCCTGAAAGCGCCGCCTGCCACGGTCGCCATCCCGTTCGCCTTCCTGGCCGTCGCCGCGGTGGGCCTGGCGATCCTCGTCCTGCCCGCGCCCCTCCAGTCCGTGTCCCGCGCCCTGGGAGCGAGCGGTGAGCCTGATCCGCACGCATGGGAGTTCGTCCTCAGCGGTCTGATCGCCGTCGCGGCCGCCGCCGTCACCTGGAACCGGGGTGAGAGCCCAATTCCTCGCGCACGGGGTGTAGTCCGCCCTGCCCGCGAGTGGCTCGGCCTGGAGGCCGCAGCCCGGTTCGCGCTCGTACGCCCGACGCTCCGCCTCGCGCACGCCCTCGCCGCCTTCGACGACCAGGTACTGGACCGCGCCGTGCACGGCCTCGCCCGTACGACCCTGCGGCTCGCCGCCTTCGCCGACCGCCGGGCGGAAAGCGCGGTCGACGGCGCCATCGAAGGAGTCGCCACCACCAGCCGGGCATTGGGCCGCGCCGCCCGTCGCCCGCAGACCGGCCTGGTTCACCAGTACCTGGCCCAGGCGGTGGCTGCCTTCACCGTCCTGGCCGTCGGCCTCGTACTCGTCCTCGTGAGGTGACCTCCGTGCTCACGGCCATCATCCTGCTGCCCACCGCCGCGGCGGCACTGCTGCTGTGCCTGCCACGGAGCACACCCCGCCACCTCATCCTCGGCGTGTGGATCGCAGTATCCGGCGCCGGCCTTGCCCTCACGATCACGGTCTGGGCCGGCTACCAGGACGGCGGCGGCATCCAGTACGAGACCAACGCCCGGTGGATCCCCAGTGCGGGCATCGGCTACCACGTCGGGATCGACGGGCTGTCCCTGCCCCTGCTGGCGCTGACCGCCGTCCTGTTCCTCGCCTGCTCACTCCATGCCGTGAGACAGACCCACCGGATCAGGGAGTTCGCGGCCCTCTTCCTGTTCCTGGAGACCACCTGCCTCGGGCTGTTCGCCGCCCTCGACCTGATCCTCTTCTTCGTCTTCTTCGACCTGTCCATCGTCGCGATGTATTTCATCATCTCGGGCTGGGGCCATGCGCCCGGAGCCGCCCGAGCCGCGCTGAAGTTCTTCCTCTACACCTTCACCGGCTCGCTCGCCCTCCTCCTCGGCTTCATCGGGCTCTACCTCGCCGCCGACCCGCACACCTTCGACATCCTCGAGCTCGCACTGCAGAACCCGCTCGCCGGGCGCTCCGCCTATGGCGCGGTCGTCCTCCTCGCCGTCGGCCTCGGCCTGGCCGTCAAGACCCCCACCGTGCCCTTCCACACCTGGCTGCCGCCCGCCCATACCGAAGCGCCCGCGGAAGGATCGGCCATCCTGGCCGGCGTCCTCCTCAAGATGGGAACGTACGGGTTCCTCCGCATCGCCATGCCGCTGCTGCCGGAGGCGTGGCGGTCCTACGCGCTGGTCTTCGTCGCCATCGGCCTGGTCTCGGTGCTGTACGGAGCGTTGGTCGCGCTCGCCCAGACCCAGTTCAAGCGGATGATCGCTTACACGTCGGTGAACCACATGGGCTACATCCTGCTCGCCGTCGGCGCCGCCGCCACGTTCGGTGCGGACACCGCCGATGCGAGCCACCTCGCGGTCACCGGGGCCACCTACCAGATGGTCAGTCACGGACTGTTGACGGGCGCCCTCTTCCTCATCGCCGGCATCCTCTACGAACGGGGTCGGACGTACGACATGGACGCCTACTCCGGCATCGCCGCGAGGGCACCGCTCTTCGCCGCGCTCACCGGGCTCGCCGTCTTCGGATCGCTCGGCCTGCCGGGATTCTCCGGCTTCATCGCCGAGTTCCAGATCCTCGCCGGCAGCCTCGCCCCCAGGCCCGTGGCGACGGCACTCGCCACCCTCGGCATCCTGCTCACCGCGGCCCTGCTGCTGAGGGCCCTACAGCGCATGTTCCTCGGCCCGCTGCGGCTGCCGGACGCACCCGGAGCCGCGCGGCCCTTCGGGGACATCCGCGCCCACGAGGGCCTCGCCGTCATCCCGCTGCTGGTCCTGGCCGTCGTCCTCGGCATCACCCCGCGCTTCCTCCTCGACGTCATCGAGCCCGCGTCGAGCCGGGTACTGGACCTCCTCGCCCGGTGAACGGGACGAACGGGATGGACGAGAACCCGCTCGACCTGCTGCCCGAAGTGCTCCTCGGCGCCTCGGCCGTGCTCGGCCTGCTCCTCGGTGCCTGGCTGCCACGCCGCCGGCAGTGGCTCGTGCCCGCCTTCGCCGGCGCCGCCTGCGTGGCAGGGATCGTCGCCGCAGCCGTGGCCGCGGCCGGCACGCCGAGGACGGCCTTCGACGGAGCCTTCGCGATCGACCAGGTCACCTCGACCGTCCGCATCATCGTTCTCGGGGGCACCCTCGTCGTCATCGCCCTCGGCTTCCACCCGTTCCGCGGACACCCCCGCGAGACCGAGTTCCACGTACTGGTCCAGCTCTCCGCGCTCGGCGCCCTCATGCTCGCCGGAGCCCAGGACCTGCTGCTCCTCGCCGCCGCGTATCTGCTGGCCAGCATCCCCGCCTACGCCCTCGCAGGCTTCCGCAAGGACGCGCCGGGCACCGAGGCGGCCCTGAAGTACTTCGTCGTCGGGGCCCTGCTCGGGGTCGTCCTGCTCACCGGGATCACCCTCCTGTACGCCGCGGGCCGTGGTACCGGATATCCGGAACTGGCCGCCGGGCTTCCCCGCGCACCGAAGGCATTGGTCGCGGTTGGCGTCGTCGGGGTCCTTGCGGGACTGCTGTTCAAGGCCGGTGGAGTGCCGGGGCACTTCTGGGTGCCCGACGCCGTACAGGGGAGCTCGCCACCGGTCGCCGCCCTGCTCACCACCGTGCCCAAGGTCGGCGCGCTCGCGGCCCTCTATCGGCTCGTCACCGTGCCCCTCGCCGAGACCGCAGTGCCCGTGCCCGAGGTCGTCGCCGTACTCGCGGTCCTCTCGATGACCCTCGGCAACCTCGCCGCGTTCTTCCAGACCGACGTCACACGTCTCCTGGCCTACTCGACCATCAGCCAGGTCGGGTACCTGCTCATGCCCATCGCCGCCGCCCACGGCAGCGAGCTCGCGCAGCCCGCCCTCCTCTACTACCTCGCCGCCTACACCGTGACCAACCTCGGAGCCTTCGCCGTCGTGTGCGCCCTCCCGCAGGCGCGGACCCTGGCCGACTACCGCGGACTCTTCGCACGCCGTCCCGGGCTCGTGCTGAGCCTGATCATCTGCCTCCTGGGCCTCCTCGGCACCCCGCCGACCGCCGTCTTCCTCGGCAAGCTGGAGGTCTTCACAGCCGCAGCCGATGCCGACCTGGGCTGGCTCACCGCGACGGCCGCCGTGAACACCGTCGCCTCCCTCTTCTACTACCTGCGCTGGATCCGTCCCGCGGTGGCACGCACGGTGCCCGGATCTCCGCCGCTCCGCATCGAGGCGCGCGCCGCCGTACTGTCAGGCGTCCTCGCAGTGGCGTCCCTGGTCCTGGGTGTCGCAGGTGGCATCGTCCTGGAGGTTCTGTGAAAGGCGCACGGGTGATGCCGTTGAGGCCTTTTCCACACAGCCCGGCATACCCCCTGGGGGTAGTATGTTCGGTAGTTGTGCGCGGTGCTGAGGCAGCAGCTGCGAAGCCCACGGCCCGCGGTTCCGAAGCCATGAAGGAGAGACCATGACCACCGAGACGAACACCAGCTCCTGCTGCTCTCCCAACGGCTCCTGCGGCACCGGCAGCGCGTCCAGCGCGCAGGCCGGGACGATCACCACCGTCTACAAGGTGTCCGGCATGACCTGCGGCCACTGCGAGGGCGCGATCTCCGAGGAGATTTCGGCCCTCGCCGGTGTCGTCTCGGTGCAGGCCGTGGCCGACACGGGTGCGGTCACCGTCGTCTCCACCGCGCAGCTCGACGACGCGGCGGTACGAGACGCCGTGGACGAGGCCGGCTACGAGCTCGTCGGCCGCGCCTGAGCAGCGCGTCCCGCCCGTGATGTTCGGGCCGACGTCCTCCCCGGGAGGCCATCGGCCCGACGCGTATGACCGGGTGGCGAGGCGCCTGCGAAGGCGCATCGTCAGCCCGCCGCAGTACGACACGCTCCAGCCGGTGGGCGACGGCCCGCTCTCGGCACAGCAGCTGCAGGAACCTACGGCACGCACTCGGGGACGCCGTCGCCCTGCACGCGTCCTGGCCGCCGGCCACGATCACTAGTGCGTGGCCCGGGTGCCGGTCGGCTGCGGGCCTGGGCCCGATGGCGTTGAGAGTCAACGGCATCGGGCTCAAGCGCCGGCGCATGGACGCAACGACGAGGCGTTCGCCCGCGAGAGCGCACCGCATGCCGAGCCGGTGGACGGCCGGCGCAAGCGCCATGAGCGAGACTGAACGAGCCCGGCTTGGTCCACGCTGGGCTTGCGGAGAACGGCTACGAGGTGCCGGACCGGCGTCAGTGGCTGTGGGACGAATGGCCATCCTGTGCCGGCGCGGAGGGTGCCTTGGCCGGCGGGGTCTGCTCAACGGGAGCCTGGTCCGGCTGTGCGGGGGTTCCGGTCGTGGTGCCCTGGTCGTGGCTGTGGCCGTCGGAGCTGATGGTGCCGGCGAGGGCGGTCATACCCAGCCAGGTGAGGGCCGAGATGGCCACGACGGCGGCCGCGAACGGGCTGATGAGGTGCCGCCAGCGGCCCTTGGAGTCCTTGGCGACGAACGCGATGTACGACATGAGCAGGCCGATGGGGGTCATCCAGGCGCTGCGCTCGGGGAACTGCTCGAAGTGCTGGATGCCGCCGCCGACCATGCCGACGCCGAAGGAGAGCAGCAGGGAGAACGCGACCAGCGAGATCGCCTGGCGCAGCACCGGACGCTCGTCGGCCAGTACGAACTCGTTGACGAGGGTGCCGAGGAGGAACACGAAGGCGCCGACGGCGCAGATGATCGCGTACAGCGACGGATTGATCGGGTAATGGACGACGGCGCCGGCGATGAGGGCGGCGCCCAGGAAGTAGAGCATCTGGCCGCTGTAGCGAGCCGGGAGTGACTTCTTGTCGAAGGTGGGGCGGCGATGTCCCGGGGCGGGAGGCTGGTGGAGCTCGGGCTTGAGAGTGGTGGTCACGCGGGTAATGCCTTTCAGATCTTGACGGTTGAGAGCAGGCAGAAGCCGCGCCGGCACCGGTGGTGCGGCGCATGCTGGTTCAGCTCTCAGCAGCGCAGGATCGAAAGTCGGTGGAGGCACGGCGGGTCGCCGCTGCGGCTGATCCAGGCGTGCGCGCGTTCTGGGAGTCGGCCTAGGACGCGGTTGGAGAGCCTGCGCCTGCGGGCGAACGTAAACAGGGCAGCGACGATGAACAGCAGCGCCAGGCAGGTCTCTTCGACTCCGCCGTGGTCGCAGGAGGACTCACCGTCCGGGCTGTGCGCGCTGTCCGGTGTCCTGGCGGCGTCCCCGGGAGCGACGTCGGAGTGAGCGTGCTGAGCCTTGTCCCCCGCGTCGACGAGCGGGAACGCGGCGGCGTGCCCGCTGTGGGCCGGCTGGTGTGAGGCCAGGACGTGGATCGCGAAGAGGGCAAGCACCATCGCGAGGAGCGTTGCCCGCAGCAACGCTCCCGTGTGATGGTCGCGACGGACCTTGCCTGATATCACGCTTCACGACCATAGGAGGGCTTGGTAGCGGAAATGCCGGCAGGAGCGCCCCTGCCAAGTGTTGCGAGGAAGATAGCACCAGGCGGAGATGCGTCTGAGCGGCGTCCACGGACTGGCCGTGCCCGCAACCTGCCGTGAGGGCGACACGACTCGACACACCGACAGCCCCCGACGGGAGCCTGCGGCCGGAGGCGCTCGCTTCCGAGGCGGAAGCCGCTTTATGGGTGTTCCGCTGCTGCCGAGGGCCTGTGGAGAACCGTCCACGTACGTCCGCCGTCGGTTGACTGGTAGACGGCGTCGGAACTGTCGGCTGCCAGGAGGCGGTCGGAGTTGACCGCTGTCAGAAGGACGGGCCTGGTACCCGGGGGCAGACTGCCCCGAGAGCTCCATGGACCGCCGTCGCGGCTCGCCAGGATCCGACCCTCCGGATCGAGCGCGAGGATCAGGCCGGGCTCGGGCCTTTCTACGGCCACGGCCGTCGGCGCGTCGGCCACTGGCTCGAAGGTGGCGGCGCCGTTGGTGCTGCGCATCAGTCCCTTACCGGTGGCCGCCCACACCTGCTCCGGCTGTGACGGGTGTGCTGCGAGGTCGAGCAGCGGCTGCTTGGCGCGCTTGTCCCAGGTCAGGCCGCCGTCGGTGCTGGCCCACACCTTGGAGCTCTGGCTGTCGAACCCGTAGGTCGCTGTGCCGGCCTGGACGAGGGAGTGGAAGTCGGCCTCGCCTTCGGCGGAGACCTTCTGCCAGGTCTGGCCCGCGTCCGTGCTCCGGACGAGACCCAGATGGGGCGAGCGGGCATCGGGGTCGGTGGGTGAGGGATGTCCGGAGGCGAGGAAGGTCGACGGGCCGATGACGGTGAAGCCCATCGTGTCCTGGTACCGGTCGGCGACGCGGACGGCCTTGCCGTCCGCGACCCGGAAGACGCCGAGGTGGCCCGCGGCGTAGATGGTGTTGTCGGCTGGGTCGACGCCGAGTCCGTGCAGATGCCCGGTGCCGGGGTCGGGATCAGCCGACCCGGTGCCGGCGGGCGAGTCGGGTGTCGCAGAACAGGCGGCCAGGAGGAGTCCAGCCGCGGCGAGCGCGACAGTCGCGAAGCGGCGGCGCGTTCCGAAAAGGGCAGGGGTGATCACGCGAGGGAGTCCAAGCTGTCGAGCAGGCGAAGGGAGGGGAACCGGGGCGGCGTTCGGACGCCCGCCCCGGTCCCGTGATCAGTCAGACGGTCAGTTCTTGCCGAGGAGCTTGTTCATCTGTTCGATCTCGGCGGACTGGGAAGTGATGATCGCTTCCGCCATGGTCTTGGCCTCGGGGAAGGCGCCCTGCGCCTTCTCCGTCTTGGCCATGGCCACCGCGCCTTCGTGGTGCTTGATCATCAGCTCCATGAAGGCGGTGTCGAACGCCTTGCCCGAGGCGCCCTTCAGCTTGTCCATCTCCTCCATGGTCATCATCCCGCCGCCTGTGCCGTGCGCGGAGTGGTCCATGGCACCCTCGGCGGGCACCTGCTCACCCCAGGACGTGAGCCAGCCCGAGAGGGTCTTGATCTCCGGGTCCTGGGCCTTCTTGATGTCCTCGGCCAGCTTCTTGACGTCGGCGGACTCGGCGCGCGACGGCGCGAGGTCGGCCATCTCGATGGCCTGGCGGTGGTGAGGGATCATGCCCTTCGCGAAGGCTGCGTCGGCTGCGTTGTGCTGACCCTGCGAGGCGGGTGCGGAGGCCGCAGCGGACGGCGAGGCGCTGGTGTGGCCGTTGTGGCCGGCCGAGCTGTCGTCGTTGCTGCCGCAGGCGGCGAGGACGAGCGCGGCAGTCCCGGCGGCGACGACGGCGGCGGTACGGCGGAAGAGGGAACGCTTGGTGGTCATGGTGGTGCAACTCCTTGCTGCGCATGCCGCGTAGTCGGGCATGCGCGAGGAACGGATGAGAGGCAGTCCGCAGATGCGGCCGTCCCGGCGCCGATGCGCGCGGTGGCGAGGCCGCAGCGGGCGCTCTAGATCCGTAGGAGTTGCAGTTCGGCGAGATCCGGCGGGGCCCGGCCGCTCACAGCCCCCTCGGGGGCGGCTCCGCCCATCGCCGGGAGGCTGTCGGCCGCCACGGTGTCGGCGACCAGGGGCGGCGGCGCATAGGCGGAGGCGACGCCGGTCGCGGCACAGGTGGAGTCCGCGTGGTCGCCGTGACCCGAGCCCCCGGCTGTGTGGGAGCAGTCCTCGCCCGGCCCGGCCATGGCCGATTCGTGGGTCGTGGCCGTGGTGTGCCCCATCGCCGCATGCGGGGCGGGGGCCGGTCCGGGCGGCAGGGCGTGCATGCCGAGGATCCCGGCGAGCAGGACCAGGACGAGCAGCCCGAAGCCGCGCCCGGCGGGGCGGCGTCTCGTCGGCTGCACGGCGAAGGTCACGCGGTCATCGTACGGGCCTCTCTGTGAAGGGACGTGACCGGTTCGGCCAAGCGGGAGGGGAGGGGCCCGGCCCTTGCGGTTCGGGGGCTGGGTGAAAGCAGCGCTGCTACCGGTCGTGCTGGATCTCGCAGCGATCTGCGGTTCGGGTCCTGGCCGCGGCTGCTGCCGGCGTGGTCAGGCGAGAAGCTGGCGGGCCAGGGCGTCGGCAGCCCACTGCTCCCAGTGGGCCGGGCTCCAGCCGCGGCGGGTGACGAGCAGGCCGTAGGTCTCGGGGCTGAGCACCGTCATCGTGATGTCGGCCACGGTCTGGCTGTCGTGGCCGTGTCTTACGGCTCCGCCGGCCTTCGTGAGCAATGCCTCGGCGAAGCGGAGCTGGACGGCGTGCCGCTGCTCGTGGTTGGTTGCCCACAGCACGGCGAGCTCCGGATCGGCGGTCGCGGCGCCTCGCACGACCTCCAGAATTGGCGCGGCACGCTCCATGATGCGCCGGGCGCCCGCCGCCTGGAGGGCGAGCTGTGAGGCCGGGTCGGGTTCGTCGAGGACCTCGCTGGCCCAGGGACGCTCCAGGGTGGCCACCGGATCGGAGTCGCCGGCGACGGCCGTGTCCAGAAGCTCCTTCAGGAGCGCCCGCTTGTTGCCGAACGTGAAGTACACCGTCTGCACGCCGACCTCCGCCGTGCGGGCGATGTCCTCGACGGTCGTACCGGACCAGCCCTTGTCCACGAAGAGCCGGGCTGCAGCGTCGAGCATCCGCTGCCGCGTGCGGCGGGCCTTCTCTGCGCGGGTCAGGGGCGCGGTCACTCTGCTCTCCTACCGATCCCAGGCTCTTTGACTGTAGTGACACTACAGTGTATTTCACTAGAGCATGACTACAGTGAAATCTGGACGAGTCCTGGTGGTCGGCGGTTATGGCGCCGTGGGTACGACCGTGTCGTCTACGCTCGCCGACTGGTTCCCCGGGCGGGTCGTTGCGGGCGGACGCAGCGAGGCGAGGGTGAGGAAACTGGGCGGGGCGCGTGTCGACGTCACCGACCCGGCCGGCTTTCGGCAAGTCCTGGAGAGCCTGGGCGACGTGTCGACGGTCGTCCTGTGTGTGGAACCGCCTGACGCCGGCATCGCGCGCGTCTGTCTCGAACGCGGGGTGCATCTCGTCGACGTCAATGCCACCCGGCGGCTACTCGACGGCGTGGGAGACCTGCACGACCTGGCGGCCAGAGCCGGAGCCACCGCGGTGCTCAGCGTCGGCGTCGCTCCCGGACTGACGAATCTGCTCGCTCTCCGGGCACACGACGCCATCGGCGGTGCGGAGACGATCGACCTCGCCGTGCTGCTGGGTGCTGGTGAGCGCCACGGCGCTGATGCGGTCCGCTGGACGGTCGAGCAGCTGGCCCTGCCGACGGTGGCCGGTCCGCTGCGCGTCGAGCTGCCCGGATACGGCATGCGGAAGGCGCACCCGTTCCCCTTCTCCGACCAGCACACGTTGCCCCACACGCTCGGCGTCGGTCAGGTCGCCACCCGGCTGTGCCTGGACTCGCGGCCGCTGACCGCAGGACTCTTCGCGCTGCGGGGAGCCGCTCGTCGGCGGGGAGTGCGGCGGGCATTGACCGGCGCCTTCAGCCGCGTCCACATGGGCGGTGACGGATTCTGCGTACGGGCGGATGCCCGCCGCGCAGGCCTGCACGCGGCGTATGCGCTCACCGGCCAGGGGCAAAGCCGCGTCACTGGCCTGGTCGCTGCATACGTCGCCCGGGAACTTCTCTCCGGCCTAATACCTCACGGGGTACATCACATCGAGCAACTGTCCGCACTGTCCTCGCTTCCGGAGTCGTTGGCGGAGCACGGGGTCACCCTTCACCGCCTTGACCAGGGGAGATCGGGGAAGTGATCAGGTACCTGCCGCGACCTGCCCACGCTCATCCGGTGAGGACAGCTGGAGCCCGGTTCCTCTCGTTCCAGGTGTGGCCCACCCTGGACCCGAGCACACCCATCGAGCCGAAGGCGAGTCCTGATCCCGCTGCTGGAAGACGGCAGGAGGAGACCGTTCCGTAGCTGCCCCCACCATGGGGTGGGGGCAGCCAGTCAGGCGTTGACCTGTGCCGTGTTGATGTCCGCGCTGCTGTCGCTCAGGGCGGCGAGGTAGCGCTCGGCGTCCAGCGCCGCCGAGCAACCGGTGCCGGCGGCGGTGATGGCCTGGCGGTAGGTGTGGTCGACGACGTCGCCGGCGGCGAAGACGCCAGGGATGTTCGTACGGGTCGACGGCGAATTGACCAGGATGTAGCCCTCGTCATCGAGGTCGACCTGTCCGGTGAACAGCTCGGTGCGGGGGTCGTGGCCGATGGCGATGAACAGGCCTGTGGCGTCCACGTCGCGGAGCTTGCCGGTGAAGGTGTCGCGCAGGACGACGCCGGAGAGCATGCCGCCAGTTTCCTTGACCTCGGCGATTTCGCTGTCGAAGGCGAAGGAGATCTTGTCGTCGGTGAACGCCCGGTTCTGCATGACCTTGGAGGCGCGCAGGGTGGAGCGGCGGTGGACGACGGTGACGGAGCGGGCGAAGCGGGTGAGGAAGGTGGCTTCTTCCATGGCGGTGTCGCCGCCGCCGACCACGATGATGTCCCGGTCGCGGAAGAAGAACCCGTCGCAGGTGGCGCACCAGGACACGCCGCGGCCGGAGAGTTCGTCCTCCTTGGGAAGACCGAGCTTGCGGTAGCCGGATCCGGTGGCGATGATCACGGCCTTCGCGCGGTGGACAGTGCCTTCGGAGTCGGTCAGGAGCTTGATGTCGCCGGTGAGGTCGACGGAGACGATGTCGTCGTCGATCATCTCGGCGCCGAACCGCTCGGCTTGAGCCCGCATGTTCGCCATGAGGTCCGGGCCGTCGACGCCGTCGGGGAAGCCGGGGAAGTTCTCGACCTCGGTGGTGGTGGTCAGGGAGCCGCCGACGAAGATGGAGCTGCCGAACAGCAGGGGCTTCAGCTGTGCGCGGGCGGTGTAGAGGGCGGCGGTGTATCCGGCGGGGCCGGAGCCGATGATGACGACGTCGCGTATGCCGTCGGCGGGAATCGTGTCGGTCACCTGGGTCACGCCTTCTGCTTGGCGTCGATCTCGGCGATCAGGCCCTCGATAAGGCCCTTGATCTCGTCGCGGATGGGGCGGACGGCCTCGACGCCCTGGCCAGCCGGGTCCTCCAGCTGCCAGTCGAGGTAGGTCTTGCCGGGGAAGTACGGGCAGGCGTCGCCGCAGCCCATGGTGATGATGTAGTCCGACGCCTGGGCCGCCTCGGGGGTCAGCACCTTCGGGGTCTGGTCGGAGATGTCGATGCCCAGCTCGGCCATGGCGGCCACCGCGGAGGGGTTGATCTGGTTGCCGGGCATCGAACCGGCGGAGCGGACCTCGACGCGGTCGCCGGCGAGGTGGCGCAGGAAGCCCGCGGCCATCTGGGAGCGGCCGGCATTGTGGATGCAGACGAACAGGACGGAGGCGGCAGGAGCAGAGGACATGGTTCTTCCTTGGGGATCAGGCAACTGCGGGGATGTGCGGAGTCAGGCGCCGAGCTGGGTGAGCAGGTCGGCGATGCGGGTGTCGATGGCGTCGCGGATGTCGCGGACGACGGCGATCGGGGCGCCCTCGGGGTCGGGGACGGGCCAGTCGAGGTAGCGGCGGCCGGGGACGACGGGGCAGGCGTCGCTGCAGCGCATCGTGATCACGATGTCGGCGGCGTGGACGACCTCGTCGGTCAGGGGCTTGGGGTAGGCGTCGGTCAGGTCCACGCCGGCCTCGGTCAGGGCCTGGACGATGTGCGGCTCGACGTCGGCGGAGGAATCGGCGAGCAGGCCCAGGACGGTCTCCGGCGCGAAGCGGCCGGCATAGCGAGAGGCGAGACGGGCGGCCCCCGCGGCGAGACGGTCGTCCGGCAGGAGGGGCGAGGAAGGCGTGGGCATGGCGTTCCTGTTCAAAGGAGCCAATAAGGTCAGCTCGGACTGGTGTCAGCCCCAGCTGATGTGACAGTATCAGTCCATGATGACGTCAGTCGACACTGATCTGATCCGGGTTCTGGCCGACCCGCTCAGGCTCCAGATCGTGACCCTCCTCGCCAAGGAAACGCTCTGCACCACCCACCTTGTGGAGGAGACAGGCGCGAAGCAGACGAACCTCTCCAACCACATGAAGGTGCTGCGGGAGGCGGGGGTCGTGGAGACGGAGCCCTGCGGGAGGTACATCTACTACCGCCTGCGTCCGGAAGTCATCGAAGCCCTCGCCGGTCAGTTCGCCGACCTCGCCCAGACCGCGCGAGCCACCGCAGAAGCGAACCTCAAGCGGTCCTGCCCCTAGCTTTCCGCGCCTTGCCTCACCTGCCCGAGGAGAACCTGTCTTGACCGCCACCGAGCCCGTCGGCACTGCCCCAGCCGCGGAGTCTGTCATAGCTGCCGACGTGCCCCAGCCCGCCCCCGGCGCGACCCCGCCCCGCACCCCGCTGATTGCCCGCGCCGCCGCCGAGCTGGTCGGCTCCGCCGCCCTGGTCGCGGTCGTGGTCGGCTCCGGCATCCAGGCCACCCAGCTCACCGACGACGTGGCGCTGCAGCTGCTGGCGAACTCGACCGCCACGGTCTTCGGGCTCGGTGTCCTGATCGCCCTCCTCGGTCCGGTCTCCGGCGCCCACTTCAACCCGGCCGTGACGCTGGCCGAGTGGTGGACCGCCCGCCGCGGCGGCGCCGGCGTTACCGCCCGCGAGGTCGCCGTCTACGTGCCGTCCCAGATCGCCGGGGCGATCGCGGGCGCGATCCTGGCGGACGCGATGTTCGGCGAGCCGCTGGTGAAGTGGTCCACCCACGACCGTTCCGCCGGGAACCTGCTGCTCGGCGAGGTGGTCGCCACCGCCGGCCTGATCCTGCTGATCTTCGGCCTGGCCAAGACCGACCGGCTGCGGTTCGCGCCCGTCGCGGTCGCCTCGTACATCGGCGCCGCGTACTGGTTCACCTCCTCCACCTCCTTCGCCAACCCGGCCGTCACCATCGGTCGCGCCTTCACCGACACCTTCGCGGGCATCGCCCCTGCCTCGGTGCCGGGTTTCATTGCCATGCAGCTGCTGGGCGCCGCCGTCGGCCTCGCCCTTGTTGCGGTCATCTTCATGCGCGGCAAGGCCGACCAGGGACAGCCCGCGGCATGACGCAGCACACCGGCGTGGTGGTGATCGGCGGCGGCCAGGCCGGGCTCGCCGCCGGCTACCACTTGCGCCGCTTGGGCATCGAGCACGTCATCCTCGACGCCCAGGCCGCGCCCGGGGGAGCCTGGCAGCACGTCTGGCAGTCCCTGCGCCTGTTCTCGCCGGCGGCGTACTCCTCCCTGCCTGGGAGGCTGATGCCCCTCCAGGAAGGGCAGCTCTACCCCGGCGCTGGGCACGTCGTGGAGTATCTGGCGGACTACGAGAAGCGGTACGAGCTTCCCGTTCAGCGCGGAGCGTGGGTCTCGGCCGTCCATCGCGACGGCGTCTGTCTGCGGGTGGAGACGGACTGTGGTGACTGGCGAGCCCGGGCCGTCGTCAGCGCCACCGGCACGTGGACCCGTCCCTTCGTGCCCGCCATCCCCGGCCGCCGTACCTTCACCGGCCGCCAGCTCCACACCGTCCAATACCGCAGCCCCGCCGAGTTCTCCGGGCAGCGCGTGATCGTGGTGGGCGGCGGGAACTCCGGCGCGCAGATCGCCGCCGACCTCACCGGCCACGCCCACGTGACGTGGGTTACCCAGCGGCCTCCGCGCTACCTGGCGGACGACATCGACGGCCGCGCCCTCTTCGACCACGCCACCGCACGGCGCCGCGCCCTCGACGAAGGCCGCACCGACACCGGCGGCGTGGCCTCCCTCGGCGACATCGTCGCCGTCCCGCCCGTACGAGCGGCCCGCGACGCCGGGCTCCTGGCCGCGAAGCCGATGTTCACCCGCCTCACCACCACCGGCGTGGAGTGGGCCGACGGCAGTCGGCAGGACGCCGACGCGGTCCTCTGGTGTACCGGCTTCCGCCCTGCACTGGCTCACCTCGCCGGCTTGGGGCTCAGGGGGACGCGGGGGCACATCAGTACCACCGGCACCCAGTCGGTCGAAGACTCGAGACTGCACTTCCTCGGCTACGGCGACTGGACCGGCCCCGCCTCCGCCACCCTCATCGGTGTCGGCCGACCCGCCCGCGAAGCAGCCCGCAGCATCCGCGACCTACTGGCCTGAGGCCCCCGCGCCTACGCTGGAAGCCGATTCCACACCCGGGCGACAGGAACGCTGATGGACGCGCCAGACCCACCCCTTCTGGACCGTCGGGCAGTCCACCAGGAGCTGGAACGGGTGCGAGCCGAGTTCCTCCAGCTGCTGGAGGCGGCCACAGACGCAGATCTGGTCATGCCGACCGCGGGGACGCGGTGGACGAACGAGCAGTTGTCGTTCCGCATGCTGTTCGGATATCTGCTTGTCCGGCCTCTGCTTGTCGTCTTCGCCCTGTTCGGGAGGCTGCCGTTGGCGGCGAGCCGTGGGTTCGCACGTCTGCTGAATGCCGCGACCGGCCCTTTCGACCTCGTCAACTATCTGGGTCCGGTCGGCGGGGCCAGGCTGTGGAAGCGCCGACGAATGATGTGGCTGTTCGACCGGATCATCGCCGGGCTGCACCGCCGGGTTGACGCGGAGTCCGAGGCCCATCTGGCGCTGCGGATGCACTTTCCGTGCCGGTGGGATCCCTTCTTCCGGGATGTCATGACCGTCGCCGACCTCTACAGATATCCCGCCCGGCACTTCGACTTCCACCGGCAGCAGCTCACTCCGCCCGGCGCGTCTCAGGGGTGAGGATCGTGCAGATGTCATCCACACCGCACGCAGCGGGATCGGTGGCGGCGGCACGATCGGCGAGGGACCGGAGGGCCTCGCGGGTGGCGTCCAGCTCGGCCATGCGCCGCTCGATGTCCGCCAGGTGCTCGTCGATCAGCGTGGTGACGTGCGTGCACGGGGCATGGCCGTCATCGCGGAGCAGGAGGACTGAGCGGATTTCGGTGAGGGTGAGGCCGGCGTGCTGGGCCTCGCGGATGAAGGCGAGCCGGGTCGCGGCCTGTTCGGGGTAGTCGCGGTAGCCTGCGGGCGTGCGTGGCGGTGGGTGGAGCAGGCCGCTGTCCTCGTAGAAGCGGATGGTCTTGGTCGTCAGCCCGGTGCGGGCGGCAAGGTCGCCGATGCGCATACCTCCAGGTTAGCCCTTGACCTTCCAGTGCACTGGAAGGTCTACGGTCGCAGTGCACAAGGTGGCGGCCGGAAGGACAGAGAAGATGCGGATCACAGTTTTGACGGTGGCTGAGTGCCCGAACGCGCGGCCCGCGGTCGAACGCGTCACGGCAGCCTTGGCAGGCCGGGAGGCCGACGTCGAGCTGGTGGAGATAGCCGATGAGGCGGACGCCGCCCGGCGGGGCATGTACGGCTCGCCGACGATCCTGATCGACGGCACCGACCCGTTCACACTGCCCGGATCGGTGCCGAGCCTGTCCTGCCGCCTGTACCGGGACGCCGATGGCGCGGTCTCCGGGGTGCCGAGCGAGGCCGCCCTGCGCCGGGCGTTGGCCGGCGCGGCCCCGTCCAACGAGGCCGCCCCGGTCGCCGAATGCTGTGGACCGCAGCCCTTGGATGTCGTCGGCAGAGATGGCCGGGGCCGCCGCGCACCCAGCGAGCGGGGTCTGCGGGCGGTGCACCAACAGGTACTGCGTGCCTTCGTCGCCACCGGAACCGCCCCAGAGCTGCAGACCTTGGAAGCGTCGGCCGTGGCGGTCGGCCGCACTGCCCGCGATGTGCTGGCGGAGCTGGCCGAGGAGGACTTCCTCACCCTCGACGAGTGGGGGAACATCCGGGCCGCGTACCCGTTCTCTGCCGTCCCCACCCGTCACCGGGTCGCCATCGCGGGAGGGCCACAGGTGTGGTCGATGTGCGCGATCGACGCGCTGGGCATCCCCTTCATGCTCGATGCGGACGCCGTGATCTTCTCCACCGACCCCGTGACCGGCGAGTCCATCGAAGTCACCGCGACCGAGGGAGGTCTGCGCTGGGAGCCCCCAGGCGCGGTGGTGTTCGTCGGGCGGCGGCCGGGGCACGGGCCGGCGGCCACGGCCTGCTGCGACGCGCTGAACTTCTTCGCCGACGACACCGCCGCACAATCCTGGATGCAGGAGCACCCGGAGGTACCGGGCCGTGTCGTCTCCCAGGCCGACGCCGAGCACATCGCCCGCCAGACGTTCGGCCCCCTGCTCACCCCGTAAAGCAGCTTGGCGAGCCGGCTTGCATCCGGTACCCAAGTACAGGTTTGCCGTCGGAGATGTCCCTGGAGAGCCGGGGAGGTACGACGACGGGAGTGAGAAGCGATGACCGCACCGGAGTGGGTTCCGCAGTCCTGCACGCTGCCGACCACCGAGCAGCCGCTGAGGGTCGCGGAGTGGGACACCCTGTTCGCCGAGCGGCTGCGCCAGGTCACACGGCCCGACCCGCGCCTGGTCACGCTCGAGCTGACCGCCGGGCAGGGCGTGGAGGAACGCGTACGCGATCTCGCCGCGCGGGAGAGCGGCTGCTGCGCGTTCTTCACCTTCACCGTCACCACTCGGCCCCACGCCGTTGTGCTGGACGTGGCGGTGGACGAGGCGCACGAGCCGGTCCTGCATGCCCTGGCCGCACGCGCCGAGACGGCCTGCGGGGGCGCTCGGTGAGCGCGGGACTGCGCAGCGGGCAGGTCGCCGAGGCGGCCGGGGTGAACATTCAGACCCTGCGCTACTACGAGCGGCGCGGGCTCCTAGCAGAACCCGACCGGAGCACCGGCGGGCACCGTCTGTACGACGAGGAAGCCGTGACGGTACTCCGGGTGATTAAGGCCGCCCAGCGGCTCGGTTTCACCCTGGACGAGGTAGCCGAGCTGCTGGAAGCCGGACGCCACCGCCACGGCCGCCCCGTTCCCGGACTTCAGGAACGCGCGGCCGTCAAGCTCGCCGAGGTCGACGCGAAGATCGCAGATCTCACCACCATCCGCGGCGCTCTGGTCGCCGCTGTGGAAGCGGGCTGCGACGACCTCACCGTGTGCGCCACCAGCAGCTGCTGCCCGATCCCCTTCACCGACCTCGCCGAGGAGAACCGCTATGCCGGCCCCTGCTGCTGACCCCCGCCCCACCCCGCGCCGCACTCCGAAGGCCCTCGCGGGCCTCGCCGGGCTCGCCTGCGTCGCATGCTGCGCTCTGCCCGCCCTGATCGCCGCCGGCGTCATCGGCGCCGGGGCCGCCACCGTCGTCGACTGGCTTCCCGCGCTCGCCATCGCCCTGGCCGCCCTTGCCGCGGAAACCTGGTGGCTCGGCCGGCGCCGGCGCCCCTGCTCCTGCGCCGCGAAAACCACCGGCGCTCAGGGCTGCGGCTGCTCGAAGACGCACATCCCGCAGACGAGCCAGTCCTCGTCAGCAACATATGGTCGGTGACCGGCAGACCCGCCACTCAGGGGCCGGGATGAGCAGACATGCGGAGCGAGCACCGGTGACACAGGAGCAGGATCAGGGCCTGGTGGCCGCGATGGAACGGCACCAGGTCGCCGTCTACCTCGGCGCGATGGTCGCCGGTGCCGCAGTCGGGCTGGCCGCACCCTCAGCGGGTCCGGCTTTGGCGCACGCCATCAACCCGGTGCTCGCCGCCCTGCTGTACGTCACCTTCCTCCAGGTCCCGGCCGCCGAGCTGCTGCGTTCCCTGCGCGCCGGACGGTTCCTGGCTGCGGCCCTGGTGGTGAACTTCGCGGTGGTGCCAGCGGTCGTGGCGGGCCTGTACGCGTTCCTGCCTGACGATCGGGCGCTGCGGATCGGGGTTCTGCTGGTGCTGCTGGCGCCGTGCGTGGACTACGTGATCGTCTTCAGCGGCCTGGCCGGTGGCAGCAGTCAGCGGCTCCTGGCTGCGACCCCCTTGCTGCTGCTTGCGCAGATGCTGCTCCTGCCGGCATTCCTGTGGCTGTTCATGGGTCCAGACCTGGGCGACGTGGTGGAGGCGGCGCCTTTCCTGGAGGCGTTCGTCTTCCTGATCGTGACCCCGCTTGCGCTGGCCTGGCTCACCCAGTGCTGGGCTGCCCGCTATCCGGCCGGGCAGAAAACCTCGGACGCCGCCACTGCGGCCATGGTGCCGCTGATGGCAGCCACCCTCTTCACCGTCGTCGCCTCTCAGGTACCGAAGCTCGGAGGCAGCCTCGGCGACGTCGCGGCGGTCATCCCCGTATACGCCGTATTCCTGATCGTGATGGCCTTCGCCGGGCTGGCCGTCGCCCGGCTCTTCCGCCTGGACGCCCCCGACAGCCGCGCGATCGTGTTCACCGGCGCGACCCGCAACTCCCTGGTCGTCCTGCCACTCGCCCTCGCACTCCCCGACGACCTGGCCGTGGCCGCCGTCGTCGTGGTCACCCAGACCCTCGTCGAGGTCATCGGAATGATCGTCTACATGCGTGCCATCCCACGCCTCGTACCCACCACGCACTGACGATTCAGCCGACCGACGGGCTACGGCGCTCCAGCAGTACGACGTCCCTCCACTCACCGTGGTGGCGGCCGATGCGCTCGCGGGTGCCGATGACCCGGAAGCCGGCGCGTCCGTGGAGGGCGAGGCTGGCGGCGTTCTCAGGGAAGATCCCGGACTGGATAGTCCAGATCCCCGCCGCCTCCGTGGAAGCGATGAGGGCCTCCAGCAGCCTCCGGGCAACACCACGACCGCGGGCGTCAGGGTGGACATAGACGGAGTGCTCCACCACCCCGCCGTACGCGCACCGGTCCGAGACCGCGCTCACCGCGACCCAGCCGAGCACTGACTTGTCCTCGTCGAGCGCGACCAAGCGGTGCCCGACCAGCTTCGCCGCGTCGAAAGCCGCCCAGTCGGGGGCGGTTGTCTCGAAGGTGGCGTTGCCCTCGTCGATCCCGGCCTGATAGATCGCGAGGACCTGCTTGGCATGCTCGGGCAGTAGCGGAAGGATGTTCACCGTCGTCATGCTGCTTTCGCGGCGCCGGCCAGCAGCGCGCCCATGGCGGCGAGCACGGAGGGCTCGACCCGGTAGTACACCCAGGTGCCGCGCCGCTCGGAGGACAGCAGTCCGGCTTCCTTGAGCTTCTTGAGGTGGTGGGAAACCGTCGGCTGGGAGACGCCTACGTCCGAGATGTCGCACACGCATGCCTCTCCGCCCTCGTGCGAGGCGACGGCGGAGAACAGCCGCAGACGCACCGGGTCACCGAGCGCCTTGAACATCTTCGCCGCGACCTCGGCCTCGTCCGCCGACATGGGGCGCTCGTTCAACGGCGGGCAGCAAGCAGCGACGGCTTCGGGCTCCAGCAGCGGCAACACCTTCGCATTCGACATAGGTCTATGTTGACATACGTCGAACTAATGCGGGAGGGGCCTCACTGTCGGGCGAGGTGGGCGGCCAGGCGGCGGGCCGTGCGTTCGGCGTCACGGCCGCATCCGCGCAGGGAGTTCGAGGACAGGCTGCGCTGCCACTCCAGACCCACGAACGCCAGCCCGGAATGCGCGAGGGAGGCGCCGTCGCGGTGCCGGGGCCGCTTCGAAGCGTCGAGGGCTCCATCGAGGTTGGCGAGATAGGGCAGGTGGGGGCGGTAGCCGGTGGCCAGGATGATCGAGTCCACGACCTCCGAGCTCCCGTCCGGCCACACGACCTTGCCGCCGTCCAGGCCGGTGAACATCGGGCGGCGGTCCGGAAGCCCGGCAGTGAGGGCGGCCAGGTAGCGGCCGTCGTCCAGCACTGGCTGGGCTGGCGGGGTACGCAGCAGCCTGCCGAGCGGAGCGGCGTCGAGGCCGGTACGGGTGAGCCAGAAGTGCAGGTCGCGGCCCAGGAGTCGCTGGCGAGCGAACTTCACCGGCGCCCGCGTCGCCAGCGTCGTACGGCTCACCCGGGAGAGCTCGGCGGCGACCTGGACCGCGGAGTTGCCCGCGCCGACCACCACGACCCGCTGCCCGGCGAACTCGGCGGGGGCGTGGTAGTCGGCGACGTGAAGCACCTGCCCGGTGAACGCCTCCCGCCCGGCCAGCGCGGGGTGGTGCGGACGGCCGAAACTCCCGGACGCGGCGATCACCACACCAGCCGAAATCCGCTCGCCGCACTCCAGGTCGACGCGGAAGCCGGCAGGGTCGGCTTCGATGCGGACAACCCGCCGGCCGGTGCGGACGTCGGCGTCGAGGCGTGCGGCGTAGCGGTCGAGGTAGGCGACGACCTCGTCCCGGTGCGGATACCGCTCCGGATTCCCGCCGAACGCCAGGCCCGGCAGCGAGCTGAACCGAGCCGGGGAAAACAGGGTCAGGCTGTCGTAGTACCGCGGCCACGATCCCACCGCCCGATCCGACGCCTCCAGCACCACCGGCACCACACCCTGCTTGACCAGCGCGTGCGCGGCGGCAAGGCCCGACTGCCCACCTCCGATGACGACGGCTTCCACGTGCTCCACGGCAACCTCCACGGATTCGATGAATGTCTATGTTGACGCACATCGAAACAGGTGCCATGCTGATCACACAAGCCATCGACAGACATCGAAACAAGCAACGAGGAGCCGACCGTGAACGCGCCTGCCACCACCGACCTGCCCGTCGTCGTGATCGGGGCCGGACCCGCCGGCCTGGCCGCCGCCGCCCATCTGGAAGACCGCGGCCTGGACTTCCTCGTCCTCGAGACCGGCCCGCACGCTGGCGCCGCGACCCGTGACTGGGCCCACGTACGTCTCTTCTCCACCTGGGGCGAGGTCGTCGACCCGGCCGCCGAGAAGCTCCTCGCCCCGACCGGCTGGATCAAGCCCGATGCCGCCTCCTACCCGACCGGCGGGGACTGGGCCGAGCTCTACCTCCAGCCCCTCGCCGACGCCCTCGGTGACCGCGTCCGCTTCGGCGCCCGCGTCACCGGCGTATCCCGCACCGGCCGCGACCGCATCGTCGACGCCGACCGCGATACCCAGCCCTTCGTGCTCCACGTCGAACACGCCGACGGCCGCGAGGAGCGCCTCTTCGCCCGCGCCGTGATCGACGCCTCCGGCACCTGGTCCACCCCGAGCCCGGCAGGCGCCAGCGGACTGCCCGCCCTGGGCGAGAAGGCCGCCGCCGACCGGATCACCTACCGCGTCCCCGACCTGAAGGACCCGGCCGTCCGGGCCCGGTACGCGGGCAAGCGCACCGCCGTCATCGGCTCCGGCGCCTCCGCCTTCACCGCCCTGGCCTACCTCGCCGACCTCGCCAAGAGCGGCGGAGGCTCCGGCACCAAGGCGCTGTGGGTCCTGCGCCGCGGCATCTCCGGCTCCACCTTCGGCGGCGGCGAAGCCGACCAGCTCCCGGCGCGCGGCGCCCTCGGCCTGGCGGCGAAGGCTGCCGTGGACGCCGGGTACGCAGACGCGGTCACCGGCTTCCGTACCGAGGCCATCGAGCGGGACGGCGACGGGCGCCTGGTCCTCGTCGGCGAGGACGGCCGCCGCCTCGATGTGGTCGACGAGGTCATCGTGCTGACCGGCTTCCGCCCCGACCTGACCTTCGTGAACGAGCTGCGCCTCGGTCTCGACGAGCGCCTGCAGGCCCCGGTGGAGCTGGCGCCGCTGATCGACCCGAACCAGCACTCCTGCGGCACCGTCTACCCGCACGGCGTCAACGAGCTGTCCCACCCGGAGAAGGACGTCTACCTGGTCGGCATGAAGTCCTACGGCCGCGCCCCGACCTTCCTGGCCATGACCGGCTACGAGCAGGTTCGCTCCATCGCTGCCCACCTCGCCGGCGACCAGGAAGCCGCCGAGCGCGTCGAGCTGACCCTGCCCGAGACCGGTGTCTGTGGCGGCGCCGGCCTCTTCGACCAGCCTGAGACCGCCGAACAGAACAGTGGCTGCTGCGCGGCCCCGGCCACCCTCACCATCGGCGCACCCGCCACCAGCGGCGGCTGCTGACCAACATGCAGCAGACCAAGGCCAGCGTGGCCGTGACCGGGACGGGGGTCCGGTCACGGCCACGCGCCGTCCTGCCGGCCCTGTGCGTCACGCAGATCACCAGCTGGGGCGTCCTCTACTACGCCTTCCCCGTCCTCAACCCCACCATCACGAAGTACACCGGCTGGCCCGCGGGAGCGACCACCGCCGCGTTCTCCGCCGCCCTCATCGTCTCCGCCATCGTCGGCATCTACGTCGGCCGCGTCCTGGACCGCCGAGGCCCCCACGCCGTGATGACGGCCGGATCCGTCCTCGGCCCTCTCAGCCTCCTCGTTGTTGCCGCCGCCCCCAACCTCGTCGTTTTCACAGCCGGGTGGCTCCTCGCCGGAGCGGCGATGGCCGCCACCTTCTACCCGCCCGCCTTCGCCGCCCTTACCCGCTGGTGGGCCCCCGACCACGTCCGGGCCCTCACGATCGTCACCCTCGTCGGGGGACTCGCCTCCACCGTCTTCGCGCCCCTTACCGCCCTCCTCGCCGAGCATCTGTCCTGGCGCGGTACCTACGCAGTCCTCGCCGGCATCCTCGCGGCCGTAACCGTTCCGACCCATGCCCTCGCGCTCAAAGCCCCCTGGCCTGCCGCCCCTCCGAGCCCGCCGCACATCACCGGCGGCCACGAACGCGTCGTGCGCAGCCGGGCGTTCTGGATGCTGGCTGTCACCCTCACCCTTTCTGCCTTCGCGATGTACGCCGTCGTCATTGGCCTCGTTCCTCTTTTCCTCGAACGCGGCTTCACCACCACCCAGGCGGCGTGGGCCCTGGGTCTTGGCGGTGCGGGGCAGACCCTCGGCCGGACCCTGTACGCAACCCTCGCCCGCCGCCTCGGCGTCACGGCCCGCACCATCAGCCTTATCGCGCTCGGCGCCCTCACCACCGCAGCACTCGCCACCGTGGCAGGCCCGTATGCCGTACTCGTCGCTGTATCCATCCTCGCCGGGGTCATCCGGGGAAACCTCACCCTGCTCCAGGCCACCGCCGTCACCGACCGCTGGGGAACTACCCACTATGGCCGTCTCTCCGGACTACTCGGAGCGCCATCCCACGCTGCAGCCGCCCTTGCCCCCTTCGCCGGCGCAGTCCTGGCCGGGCCCCTGGGCGGATACCCCGCGCTGTTCGCGCTGCTAGCCGCACTTTCGATCGCTGCTGCCGTGACAGCCTTCGGGGCCCGCACACAGCAGCACGAATGCACCCCTACTCCCAGTAGTGGTCGAGCAGCCTGACTTCCTGTAGGAGCCCCGCTTCCCGCATCCGTGGTTGCCGCGAACGCACTGCGTGAACGTATGGGGCAGTGGGCGCGGCTGGGGCTCGCTGCCTTGGCCCGGCCAGGCAGAGCAGAGGAGCAGTAGGAGCCCTAGACGCTGTGCACGCTCCGTAAGCGGCGCAGTCGATCGGCCACCCTCGGAAATAGTCTCGATGTCGTTTGTGTTGGGGGAGGTCGACGATGGGGGGTGTCGACGCTGAGGCTGTTCAGCACGAAGGGTGGCGTCACGGAGGTTGCGCCGCGATTGGCCGACGAAGAGGCAGAGGTGCAGGCCCTCGTGGAGGGGGCAATGGAGCCCATGCTCGGGGTGAGGTTCCTCGCCACTGAGTACGTCACCGGCCCGGTCCATGGCGGGCGCATCGACTCGCTGGGGCTCGATGAGAACGGCGCCCCGGTGATCGTCGAGTACAAGCGTGCGACGGACCCGGGGGTCATCAACCAGGGCCTGTTCTATATGGCGTGGCTGGTGGACCACCGGACTGAGTTCCAGGCGCTGGTGCGTGAGCGTCTCGGGGCGACCGCGGCCTCGCAGGTGCTGTGGAGCGCACCCCGGTTGATCTGCATCGCCGGCGACTTCACCCGCTACGACCTTCACGCGGTGCGCGAGCACCGCCGGTCGATCGACCTGGTCCGCTATCGCCTGTACGGCGAACACCACATCGCGCTGGAGACGGTCGCCGCTTCGGTCGACGCCCGGGCCAAAGCGCCCAAGCGCCTTCGCCGCATGGGTGCTGCCGGCACCCCGCCCACCCAGCCGTCGCCCGAGGCAATCGCATACCTGGCATCGGCAGTGGACGAACTGCTGCTGGGGCTGGGGGAGGACGTCAAGAAGGTCAGGCGCCAGCAGTACGACGCCTACCAGCGGCTGCGGAACTTCGCCTGCGTGACGCCACGGCAGGACAAGGTCCTCGTGTACCTCAAAGCCGCCCCCGCGGCGGTTGACCTCGTGCCGGGCTTCACAAGGGACATGACCGGCCTGGGGCACCATGGCACCGGCGACCTGGAGGTACAGCTGCGCTCGGAGGAGGACGTAGAGCGAGCGGCGGAGCTGTTCCGGCTGTCCTACGCAGCGGCGTAGGGGCCGTCGACTCGGCGCAGACTTCACGTGCCGGGCGCCGGAACGGGGCGTTCGCGAGCAGCGGGAAGAGTGAGGGTCCTTGGCGGGCGCCTTTCGACGTGACGGGTGGGACGTGGCGGTGGAGTTCTCCATCTTCCGCACGATCCCCGGTTTCGGAAACCGGGGATCGTGCGCTATGTATCGCCCGGCCGCCCATGGAGGGGCATGCGCGCTGCTTGGCCACCTCGACGAGCTCGCCGCCGCTGTCCGGCTCGGGCCAAGCAGGCAGGTGATCGGCGAGTACCGGGAACTGCTGCGGGCCAGGGCCCACGGAAATGGAGACCTACGTGCAGCCCACCCTGGATGACCTTCGCACCGTTCCGCACGACGACGTCCTGGCCGAGGCTCAGAAGCGCACCGGCCGCGTCCGGGACCCTACCCGTGGCCACTACTCCCGCTTCAACGGCACAGCCGGCTTCGAGACCGAAGCGGGCACGTGGCTACGGCTGGCATGGTGCCGCCCCGAACGGCTCAACTCGGCGGCCTGGACCGGCATCGAGGCGTCGGTCGCCGTGCACGGGGTGCCGCGCCCGGAATGGTTCGCCGGCTCCCAATGGCACGACCCGGCCCGGGGCGTGGTGTGGCGGGTCGACGAGATGAGCCTCGCCGCCTCGCCGTCCATCTCCCCGACCGGCAGCGTCGACCGCGACCCGGAACTACCGCCCACCTGGTGGGTGGAACTCCGCGACGCCCTGGTCGCGCTGGCACTCCACGGAGCGGGTCTGCCTCAGCCAGGACCACCTGGCCGGCCGGATCCGCGAGGCTTACGGAGACCAAGCCGACACGACCGTCACCGAGTGGGCATGTGCCCATGGGGACATCGGATGGGCCAACTTGACCGGCCCGGAGTTGACCGTGCTGGACTGGGAGAGCTGGGGCATGGCGCCGGTCGGGTACGACGCGGCCTGCCTGTGGTCGGCGTCCCTGCCCATGCCGGCCTTGGCGAGTCGGGTGCTGGCAGAGTTCGCCGATGTCCTCGGTACCCGGGCTGGCCGCCTGGCCCGGCTGATGCTGTGTTCCAACGTTGAGCGTGTGCATCGCCGTACGGGGAAGACCACCCCCCTGACCGGGCTGGCCCAGGCGGCGGCGACAGACTTGCTGGAGTCGCTGACCTGAATGTGCCAGTGCCCGGACGCAGCATCCGGAGCAGTGCCGCGTCGTTGCGGACGGCACCCGGTCAGCGAACGCGAGAAAGCGGGCGAGGCACGACGGCGGGGAGCCGGGGAACGGGCGCCAGCTGCCGCTGGCGACCGGCCGGATGCCCGGTCGCCTCGTACAGGTCGGAGGCGGCTTCGGTGAGCCGAGCAAGCAGGTCGTGCGGAACACCAGGGGAGAGGCGGATAGCCCAGGCGATCTTGTTAAGGTCCTCCCCGCCGTACAGGGCCCACCCCTCGTCGTTCGAGCGGGGGGTGTGCTCGAAGGCCATGCTGCGGTTGGGCGCTTGCCAGGTGGTACGCGCCGGGTGGCTAGCAGGGTGCCATCCGGCATCCTGTAGCGCGGAGTGCGGTTCCGTGGCGTCCACGAGGACCGGGGCATCGAGGTGACTCAGCATCGCGTGGATGAGAGGGACGGGGGTGCCGACGGTAACGGTGGCACGCCAAAGCCGCTCGCCAACAGGCCCGTCGTACTCGGCGAACGTCCAGGCGATGTCCGTGCGATGGCGGGCCTCGTGGTCGAACTCGGCTCTGGAGGTCAGGCTTTCGTGGGAGGCGATCGTCGTCTCGTCGCTCCAGGTCCTGTACTTCTCCCACTGAGGGCTGGAGTCCAGGAAGGATGCGAGGAACGCCTCGTGCTCGCCGGGGCCGGCGGTCGGCGGCGCCGCAGCCTTGACGGCCGACGTGGCGGCGGCCCCCGCGGGGTTCCTCGTAGGCACGTTCTCCTTTCGAACGCCGGCAGTGAGCGCGTTGCGTGCAGATCGCTCGCGTCCGGTCAGAGGAGCGGGGCCGGGACGGACGGCGACGGTGTACAGCTTGTGGAACTCACCGAGTGCTTCTGCTTCGTCGTCGTACTCCTGGGCGATCTGGCGGAGGTGGTTCTCGCCGTGGAGGTGGACAGCGCGCTTGACCCCGCTGGTGTAGGTGCCGGCGGCGACGGTGGTGTGGCCGTCGTCGGCGTGGAGTTGGATGATCAGGCGGCCCTCGGCGATGTCGTCGTGGATGCGCTGGGCCTCGGCGCTCACCTCGCGGACCTCGTCGCGGGTGCACCAGGGGTACGGGTAGTTGCCCCAGGACCACTCCGTGTCGATCTCTTCCTGGAGCGGCGGGGTGATCTCGACGGTGAAGCCGTACCGGCTCAGCTGCGTGGCTGCGGCGTTGGCGTAGTACGGCTCCTCGTGATCGATGCGGGCGAGGACCATGGTGTCCGGGCCGGTGCTGCGGAAGCCGAGGCCGTGCAGGTGTGAGCGGGCGGCGTCACTTGTGGGGCCGGATGTCGTTGCGATGACGCTCGGGTGGTGTTCCGAGTGGAGGGTGAATCGGATGTGGGCGTCGGCGGAGGCGTGAGACATGAGGGGCCTTCGGTTGGGGTGGGTTGGTCATCGGCTGGGCCGGGCCGGGGTGCGCGCGGCGGGGCCGGCTCGTGCGGTCGGGCTGCGGACGGATGGGGTACGCGATGCCGTGGGCTGAGGAACGGGGGCCTTTTCGACGGGGTCGCTGGTGGCCTGGCGCCAGCGGGCCCGAGTGGATGACAGGGCGGCGAGGGCGCGCCGGCTGCCGGTGGCCAGTTGGTGGACGGAGGTGGCCTGGTCCGCGGTGAGCGCTTCGATGCGGGCCGCGACGGATGCGGCCTGGCTGAGGAGAGCGCGTTGGAGGATTTTCTGGCCCCAGTGCTCGGGCGCCCCGGCGGGGTGGGAGACCAGGTCGAGGAACTCGGCGGGCCCGAAACCCTTGTGGAGCAGGCCGCGCTGCTGGGCTTCCCACAGCAGGGTGATGGGGTCCACTGGTGCACCCCGGCGGGCGAGTGTGGTCAGGCAGGCGAACAGGGCGGCGTGAGAGGGGACCGTGAAGTCGCTTTCGTGCAGCCACCGCATCCGGGGCAGCTCCTCGGGGTGGGCGGTGGCTGTGGCGAGCAGCATCCGCTCCTGGTCCTCCGCCTCCGTGGACGTCTCCGCTGCCGGTTCGGGCCCAGGCGGGGTCCGGGGCATCGAACCGGGGTGGGAGGGAAAGGCCGTGGCCAGCTCATCGAGATAGACGGCGAGCTGGTCGGCCCGGGCGAGGACAACACCGGCGGGGTCGGGCCCCGGGGCACGGGCGGCCTGGGCGAGGAAGCCGGCGTGCTGACGCAGGACGCGGCGGGCGTGTCCGGAGCGGACCATCTGTGCGTAGGCCGGGGCGTGGGCATCGGCGGGACAGACGCTGATCAGCAGGTGAAGGTAGGCCGCCGTCAGCGCTCGGGCCTGGGGCTGCGCGGCGGCAAGGAGCTGGTTCGGCCACACGGGGCTGGTGCGGTGGACCTCGGGGGCGGGCGGGGACACGGTGCGCATCGCCGCGAACAGGGCGCTGTGGGCGGTGTTGGCGAAGTGCTCGGGCTCGAGGAGCCCGATGGTTTTCAGCCGCTCAGGGACCAGGAGCAGGGCCCCGAGCAGCGCCTGCTCGGCGTAGTGGACCACCGGCGTAGGCGCCGGGTCGGCGGAGAACTCTGCCTCCGCCTCGGCGCGGGCGTGATTGGTCATCACGCCGCCAGGACGAAGTCGTCGCGGCTGACCGTGCGTTCCACGTGGGGCGCGATCAAGTGGGCCGCGAGCAGCGGGGGTACCGCGTTGCCGATCTGGGAGAAGCGCTGGCCCTTGTTGCCCTGCCACGGGTAGGACGCCGGGAAGGACTGCAGGATCCCGGCCTCCTCGGCAGTGATCCGGATCGCCGGCGGTGCTCCCTCTGCAGCTGAGCCCGCAGGGGTGGCGGACCGGGTGGTCCAGACGCACTCGTTGGCCCGGTTCCCGAAGAACAGCGTGGCCGCCGGCTCGGTGACGGCGCGGACCGCCGCGTTCGCCTGGCTGTTGGTGCGCAAGACCCAGTCACACCGGCACGGCGATGCGATCTTGCGACTCCGGCCGGGCATCGGGCGGTGCGGGGGGTTCTGCCAGGCGCCACGGTCGCGGGCGTCGGAGAGGGTCTTGCGGGAGCCGGAGGGGAAGGGCTCCGGTCCGCCGCCGGGACCGCCGCCGGCGCACACGGTGGGCACGGGACCGTCAGTGCGGCCCCAGCCGAGGGCTTCGGCCATGGACACCCACTTGTGTCGGCCGGGCCCGAACAGGGACTCCGGTTCGACGAACTTGGCGTGCGTAGGTTCGGGCGGGACCGCCCGGCGCGTACGGGAGGCGATGAGGATCGCCCGTCGCCGGGTCTGCGGCACGCCGAAGTCGGCCGCGTTCAAGATGCCGCTCCAGGCGGAGAACCCCCAGGTGCGCAGCACTGCGGCGTACTGCTTCCACAGCGGTGCGACGTCGGGGACCTCTTCCATCAGCACCCATTCCGGCTGGCTGGCCTGGTGTAGGGCGTGGAGGTAGCGCATCGGCTCGGCGGCCAGCAGCGACCTCGGGTCCTGGCAGGCTGAGAGGAGTTGGGGGCGGGTGTCCCGTCCGGCGGCCAGGTCTGTCACGGCCTGGTGGACGAGGGGCTGGTCGACCAGACCGAGGCGTTTGCCGGCCATGCTCCACGCCTGGCAGGGCGGGCTCGCTATCAGGCCGCGGGTCCGGCCGACGAAGGGGTGGACCGGATAGAGTGCGACGTCGGTGCGGATCGTGGTCTGCCCGGTCGCCGCACGGGTCTTGCAGGCCCATTCGTCCCACTCCAGACCGACGTCGCGCACACCCAGGACGTGCAGGGCGTGCCCCCAGCCGCCCGGACCGGCGAAGAGGTCCAGGACGAGGTCTCTCATACGGCCAGCCCGAAGCCGTCGCGGTCCGGTGCGCTCTGCTCGCCCCGACAGGCCCAGGGCGAGCAGCCGTCCACGACCCCGGCTTCGAGTTCCTCGGCGTCCGGTACGTCGGTCTCCTGCTGCAGGGCAGCCCACTCCGAGGCGGTGACATGGTCGATCGGCGCCTCGGAAAGCGGCACCCGGGATCGGTGCAGATAAGCCTGTCCGAGCAGCCGGTTTCCGTTCGCGTTCGCGCGGGCGTTGCCCTGTCGTATGGCCGCGTCGAATTCGACGACATCAGCCCACTCGCCCGGGGAGGAATCCCTGATACTCCGCCACTGGGTGTTTCCGTGGAAAGGGCATGTTATTGGGAATCGAGACAGTGTTGTGATCTTTCTGGTGATGTGTGCAGGCCGCTCTGTAGGGCCTGACATTGCTGGGCTGTTGCTGGCCTCACCGTGTGCGGTGCAGCCGTCGGGACCGTGCCCGGCCTGGTCCCGCTGAGGGGCTGCGGTCCGGCCGCCCCTGCTGGACACCTTCTTCGGCTACCGTGCGCCGAGATCGACGGCTGGTGCAGTGGAGGAGCAAGTGATGAACACGGTGGGGGCCTCGACGGGCTCGGGTGAGCTGAAGCGCCGCCTGGGCGTGTCCGACGCGGTGATGATCGGCCTGGGGTCGATGATCGGGGCAGGGATCTTCGCCGCGTTCGCCCCGGCAGCCGACGCCGCCGGTTCCGGACTCCTGCTCGCCCTGGCGCTGGCCGCGATAGTGGCGTATTGCAACGCCACGTCATCGGCCCGGCTGGCCGCCCGCTACCCGCAGTCCGGGGGAACCTACGTCTACGGCCGTGAGCGCCTGGGCGACTTCTGGGGCTATCTGGCCGGCTGGGCGTTCGTGATCGGGAAGACCGCGTCCTGCGCGGCGATGGCCCTGACCGTCGGTTTCTATGCGTGGCCCGACCAGGCCCACGCTGTCGCGGTCGCCGCGGTGGTGGCGCTGACCGCCCTCAACTACAGCGGCGTGCAGAAGTCAGCGGTGCTGACCCGTGTCATCGTCGCTGTCGTGCTCGCGGTACTGGCCGCCGTGGTGACCGCCTGCCTGACCAGTGACAACGCCGACTTCGCGCGCCTGGACATCGGCGCGGACATGACCGTCGGCGGGACGCTCCAGGCGGCCGGCCTGCTGTTCTTCGCCTTCGCCGGTTACGCCCGGATCGCCACACTCGGCGAAGAGGTTCGGGATCCCGCCCGCACCATTCCCCGCGCGATCCCTCTCGCGCTGGGCATCACCCTCGTCGTCTACGCGACTGTCGCCGTGGGCGTTCTCGCGGTGCTGGGACCGGACCGCCTCGCTCAGAGTGCCGCGCCGCTCGCCGAGGCGGTATCTGCCGCTGGCGTCCCGGGGCTGGCCCCGGTGGTGCGTGTCGGCGCGGCTGTCGCGGCACTCGGGTCGCTTCTGGCACTGATCCTCGGGGTCTCGCGCACCACCTTGGCCATGGCCCGCGACCGTCACCTGCCGCACGCGCTGGCGGCGGTCCACCCCCGTTTCCAGGTTCCCCACCGTGCGGAACTGGTCGTCGGTGCCGTGGTCGCAGTCCTGGCCGCGACGGTTGATGTACGAGGTGCGATCGGCTTCTCCTCCTTCGGGGTCCTGGCCTACTACGCCGTCGCCAACGCGGCCGCGTGGACTCTCTCTCCTGGAGAGGGACGGCCGCCCCGTCTCGTGCCCGTCGTTGGTCTAGCCGGGTGCGGGGCCCTCGCCTTCGCCCTGCCGGTGGTCTCTGTGATCTCCGGCGCCGCCGTGCTCGTACTCGGCGCTGCCGTATACGGCGTGCGGAAGGCCAGGTAGAACGGTTCCCGGAGCTGAGCCTCCTGCTCGCCGCATTCGGACCAAGGCCTCACTCCTCTCGCTCATCGGCGCGTGCTGGGACGGTGCCCTCGGGCGCAGCGGCGAGGGCTTCTTGCGCCTCGGTCAGGTGGCGGGCGGCCTCGCTGCTGAGGTAGGCGAGCTGTTTGATCCGGACCAGGGCGTCGCAGGTCGGCACTCCCGTACAGCTGCTGCTCGTGGACCGCCTTGAGCGCTGTGAGGGACTCGTGGGCCAGGTGCTTCGCCGAACCGGCGTGGGCCCCCAGGTCTGGAGGCGAATCCGCGGTGGGCCGGATGAGGTCGATGGCGTCGTTGTGCCGCGTGAATTCACCGGCGAGGGTGAGTAGGCGCTCGACGGGGGTGAGCGGCTCGGGTATGTAGAACAGGAGATCGTCGGGCATGGGTAGGAGGGGCTTTCGGTGAGGGAGGTACCGGAGCGGCAGGGGGGACGCTCTGTGGTGAGCCGGGGTGTCCGGGACAGGTCCGGGTGGCTCAGGGACGGGATCGGACTGGAGCTCCGGCGGTGGGGACCGGCATGGGGAGGGCCGCCACCGGAGCGGGGGGAATGCCGGCGCCCGGTGTGAAGGCCGGGGCCAGCTACCGCAGTTCGGCGGACAAGTGCTGAGCAAGCGCCTGACTGGTCACGAGGCGGGAGGCCACCGTCTCCGGCAGCTGGCGCCAGCGGGCCTGGTGGCGGGCCCGCTCGATGAGTGCGGCGGCGGCCTCCAGCTGGGTGGCGACCTGGTCGAGCACGAGCTTCTGGTCGTCGTCGTGCCCGGTGGCCTGGAGCAGTTCGTCCAGTGCGCCGGGCAGCGGTGGACGTTCGCCCGGCAGGCCGTACAGCTCGGCGTGCAGGGCGTTGGCGAGGCCGAGCACAGATCCGCCGGATGAGCGGTTTCCGTAGCGGGATTCGGCGCCGCGCAGCAGCGCGAAGTGGAGGGTCACGACATGGGGTGGGGGCGGCGGGTTGGTGGAGATGCGGGTGGCGAGGGCGCGGGCGATGTCGGCGGGCGTGGGGCTGCCGGTGGGATCGGTCGGGGACGTGAGAACTCCTGCAGGTGGGTGAGGGTGCCGAGCGCCGGCTGCCGGTGGCGGAGCTATCGGCTGCGCGGGGAACCGGGCTGGGCGGGCAGAGCGGCGATGGACGCCGACGCGGGAGCTGGCGAGGCGAACGTCGAGGGGCGGACCCGACTGCTCTGGTGCTCTGCCGGTGTGCTGCTGCGTTCGATGGCCGCGGCGATGTAGTGGCAGGAGATCGAGGCCAGTTCAAGCTGGTGGGCAGCGTTGTGAAGGTGCTCTTCCATGAGAGGTCGGGCGTTGTCGCAGATGGCCTTCCACACCCCGTCGGGGTACGGATCGGGTGCGTCACCCATGGGCCTGCCGGGGTGGGCGTTCTCGCCGAGGGCGAAGCCGAGTTCCGCGGCGGCGTCGGTGACGCCGGCGAGTGCCGAGGCCAGCGTGTTGAGGGACTGACGGGATCCGGGGGTGCTGGTGAAGGCCGTGCTGCTGCTCATCGCGGTCAGCTCGTCCACCAGTGTCTCGGCGAGGCTGAACGTGCTGCGCAGGAGAGGGCTGAGCTGCTGCTGGGTATCGAGGCCGGGTTCGAGCTTGGTGCCCCGGACACGGGCGCAGTGCTGTTCGAGGGCACGGGCCAGAGCCCGGAGCGTTTCGGCGTAGTCAAGGGG
The DNA here is from genome assembly GCF_056435605.1 of Streptomyces sp. NPDC043896. NCBI lineage: Bacteria > Bacillati > Actinomycetota > Actinomycetes > Kitasatosporales > Streptomycetaceae > Streptomyces > Streptomyces sp. NPDC043896. The sequence continues at coordinate 131,707 of NZ_JBWKEE010000010.1, read as the reverse complement.
CGTGGGGTTGGCCAAGGCAGGACTTCCTGGTGAGACGAAAGAGGGGGTGTCAACGGCGCGGGCCAACGAGGGGCGCTGCCTTCGGCACTGGTGCCGCAAGGGGAGCGGTGAGGGACGGGCTGCGGGGTGGACGGGGAGCGGCGGCGAGGAGGGAGCGAACGCCGTCGGAGGTGACCCGCAGGCCGAAGTGGTCCGGCTGCGTCGGGAGCGGCGTGAGGGTAAGCAGGTCCCTGGAGGCGAGGGCGTCGATCGTGGCGGCTCGTACGGACACGTACGCGGCCAGGGGCGCCACGACTTCGCTCAGGCCGCTGCTCGCCTCGCGAAGGACGCCGTTGCCTCGTGCGAGGGAAGCGAGGGCCTTCCGCTGGGCTTCGCTGATCTTGACGGTGCCCTGTCCCGTCCCGAGGTTCTCGCGGGCGGCGCGGTCGTGGGCGTGGAGATAGCCCTCGTGCCGTAGCAGAGCGCTGCTGACGTGCTGGACCGCAGACGGGGTCCCGGCCAGGTGGGCGGCAGCCTGCTCCAGGAGGATGCCCGCGGACGCGGTGTCGTCGTGGGCGAGGGCAGAGACGGTGTCCGCCGCGCGTACCGCGGCGAGTGAGGTCGCCTCGGTGAGATGGCGCAGGAGGGTGATGGCCTCGCGGCCGTCGAAGGTGGTCGTCGCGTCGCTCAGTGCGGCCTTGGTGAGCAGTTGGCCGGCGGCCAGCGAGGTATGCCGCAGAGTGCTGGCGGCCCGGACAGTCTCCTGTAGTCGCTCGGGCACCGCGCCGCGCTGCCGCTGGAGGTCATCGAGCCGGAACGCGTTGAAAGCAGGCGCTGGGTGAGGGCGAACAGTTCTTCGTCGTAGGGGAGTTCGTGAGGCAGTGGGGCTCCTTAGGGGCGGGGTGCTTGGGCGGGTGCCGTCACGCGGCCTTCTTGAAGTCGGCTTGCGTGGGCGCGACCTTGGCGATGGCGCGGGCGGTGATGGCGTCGGAGGCGGCCTTGGAGGCGGCGGCGAGTTCACCGGCGCCCGGCTCGAGATACCAGGGGCGCAGGTCGAGCATGGCGGCGCGGAGGCCGGTCGCGAAGAGGAGGGCGGTGCCCTTGGGTAGGGCGCGGATCCGGTCTGCGGGCAGGATCCGCTCCTGCCGCATGCTGATCGAGGTGGACTTGCCCGACTCGGAGATGCTGGTGGACTTCGTCTCCACGTCGTGGTCGCCGATCAGCCGGGAGAGCTTGTCCGCGAAGTCCGGGTCGTCGATTCCGCTGCCGATGACCTTGATCGTGGCTGCGGACCACATGGCGTCCATTCCCGCGTCGCCCCAGGTTTTCTGCCCCTGCCTGTAGGACTGCAAGATCGTTATCGGGATGATTCCGCGCGACCCCAGGTGCGAGTACAGGTCGGGGAGGTCGCTGATTTTGCACACGTTTGCGGCCTCGTCGAGGATCGCGAGTATGGGCGGGTCGAGACGTCCGCCGGTGCGTTCGGCTCGGGCGGTCGCGGCCCGCATCACCGAGTCCGCACACGCCGCGATCAGCGCGGAGGCTCCGCCGCCACCATCCTTGGAGAGCAGGAACAGCGTGTCGGTGGAGGCCACGAACTCGGCCGGGCGGAACTCTGGCACGTCCTTCTGAGGGGTCACCCAGGCTGCGATGTCGGCACTGAGCAGGGCGGATGCGTACTGTCTCGCGGTCTCGTAGATGCCGTCTCGGGTCTCCGGCGGGCCCTCCACGGTGCCCTTCAACTGGGCCGCGACGGAGGTGAACCCGTGGTCGCGCAGGATGTCGAGCGGTCGCCGGTCCGCGGGGAAGGCCAGCCACTGCATCACGTCCGTGATCGGGCGGTTGTCGAGGGCCGCGGCCAGGAACAGCTGCGACAGGATGTTGGATCCGGCCTTGGACCAGAAGTCGCCCTGCTGGCTCGCGTCTACCGACGCGGCGAGGAAGTGGCCGGCGAGCCGGTTCGCGCCCTCCAGGGACTTCGCGTCCGCGAGCGGGTTCCACCACATGGTGCGCGGAGCGTGGGCGATCTGCTGAGGGTCCATCGACCACACACGTCCCACCTTGCAGCGGGCGTCGAAGCAGGTGGTATAGGCATCACCAGCGGCCTTGTTGCTGGTCAGGAGTACGGCGCCGGGCGCGGCCAGGATGGAGGGGATCGCCAGCGAGGTGGTCTTCCCGGAGCGCGGTGCCATGATCGCCACCGCGACGTCCTCGTACCCCATGCGGACTTCGGTGCGGCTTCCCTGCAAGTTGCCGAGGAGGATTCCGGTGTCGGAGGCCGCGATGCGTTCGGAGTTCTTCAGGCTGGGCCGCAGGGAGCGGGCCTTGGCGGTGAGCGCACTGGCCAGGAGCGGCTCGATGTCCTTGGCCTTCGCGGTGCCCTGGACCCGGCGCTTGTTTTTCCCGCCGAAGGCGCCCTTGTGGCGGCTCCACCACACGCCGCCGACGGCGGCGAGGGCGATCAGGGCAAGCACGGGCAGGATACGGGCACCGATCAGCAGGGACGTTTCTCCCAGGCCGGGCCAGAGCTGGTCGGGGCGTATGAGGGCGTCGGCGGGCCGGTAGGCGGCCCAGGTGTTGCCGGTGGCCAGGGCGGTGAGGTTCCCGCTGAGCCAGGCCAGGTGGGCGAGGGGGATGGCGACGGCGAACAGGCCCAGGAGGACCTTGAAGGCTATGTCGTAGCCGTCAGATGAGGAGGGGTTGGGCTGGGACAAGGGCGGCGCTGTTCCGTGAGGGGGCGGGGGCGGGAAGGAGGGAGAGGCTCAGCGCGTGCGGCGCGGCAGCGGCCCGCCGGGCGGCTGGGGAGGCAGGGGCTGGCCGGTGTGGTGGGCGGTGAGGCGGTTGATTCGGGCCCACAGGGCGTCCTCGGCCGTTTGGGCGGGGACGCGTTCGCGGGCGATGCCGACGCTGTAGCGCAGGAAGGTGGCCATCTCCTTCTCGTCGCGCAGCAGCGGTTCCGGGGAGGCGAGGCCGGCGAGGACTGCGGTGACCAGGTGGGGCGGGGTGTGGTCGGAGAAGTACGCCCGCCAGACCGGCCGGTCGCTCGGCTCGGAGGCCCAGGGGCCGTCGAAGGCGGTGACCTTGATGTGCACGGCGCCGAGGGGATGGTGTGAGACGGTGACGAACTCGTCGGGTGAGTCGACGCGGTGGTCCAGGATGGAGCGGTGCCATCCGGCCTGTTCCAGGACTTGGAGCGGGTCCGCCGGGCTGTTCGCGTCGGGGTTGGTGGTGAGGGCATCGGTGGCGGTGGCGACGATCTCGGCGGGAGTACGAGCGTCGAAGCGCATGGTCCACGCTTTGCCGTCGTTGTCGGCCCCGGTGTGGCGCAGGGTCCACCAGTGATCGTCCGGGCTTGGGTTGAGCAGCAGCTCGGTCTGGTGGTCGCGGTGGGTCAGCCGTACGACCGGGCTGAGCGGGAGGTGCGCTGCCCGCCAGCGGAACGCCTGCTGCAGCGGGGCGGTCACCCAACGGGGATCCCCGCCGCCGGCCAGGTAGCGCGGAGCGACCTGGGCCAGTACCGGCGGCTTGCCGGGCTCGCTCACTGCTGTCCGTCGGCGGTGACGGTGAGGGCGATGTGGTTGGCGGTGACGGTGCGGCGCGCGACGGCGAGGTCGAGGGTGTCGGCGTGGGTGGCGAACAGGCCGACGCGGGCGGAGTCGAGGTCGCCTTCGGGCGGCAGGAGGACCTCGTCGCCTTCCTCCATCAGCCAGGCCGGGCCGTGCACCCACCCGGTGGTCTTGGCGAAGCCGCCGGGGATGGCCCGCTGGGCCAGGGTGCCGGAGGCGGGGGCGTAGAGGACCTTGATGGCGACGGCCTCCTGCCGGGTGGGGGTCAGGTCGGGGGCCTGGCCGACGGCGAGTCCGGCGGCGATCCGCGGCAGCGACTGGCCGGTGGCCCGCCAGACCGCCCAGCCGATCCAGTCCCCGCCGATCCGGCCGTTGACCTCGATCACGCGAGGCCCGGACGGGGTGAGCCGCAGCTCCACGTGCTGGATGCCGTTCACGGTGCCGGTCGCCTCCACGGCCGCGAAGGCGATGGGCGCGACGGTGGCCAGCAGCGGGTCGCCGGCGGCCAGGGTGTGGCCGATCTCCTCGAACAGCGGCTCCGGCCCGAGCTCCTTCCGAGTCACCGCCACCGCGGTGGTCACACCCTGGTACGTGACGCACTCGACGCTGACTTCCTCGCCGGACAGGTACTCCTCCACGAGGACGACGGTGTTGTCGCCGCCGTGGAGCTCCACGCCGCGGGTGGCGAAGGCGTACGCCGCGGCCAGGTCGTGCTGCGTCTCGGCCTTGATGACGCCGATACTGCCGCCGACCGAGGCGGGCTTGACGACGACCGGGTACCCGATGGCCTTGGCCGCAGCCAGCGCCTCGGCCAGGGAATTCGCCGCGGTGGACTGGGCCGACGGAACGCCGTGGGTGGCGAAGACGGCGCGGCTGGCGGCCTTGTCCCGGCAGATGCGGACCGACTCCACGCTGGTAGTGGCGAGGCCGAGGTGCTCGGCCAGCCGGGCCACCGCGGTCAGATGCCCTTCCGCCCAGGTCACCACGCCCGCGACTGGGTGGCGCGCGGCGAGCGCTTCCCCGGCGGCGAAGAGTCCGGCTTCGTCATCGAAGTCCTCGACGATCTCGTGGTCGACGACGTGGGGCTGCTCCCAGGTGAGGGGGCCGGTGGTGATGACGGCGACGTCGTACGCGTCGGCGACCTGGCGAAGGCAGTAGCCGCGATAGATGTCGTCACCCGGGGCGACGACGAGAACGAGGGGGCGCAGGGACAAGCGGACTCCAAGGCAGAAGGGAAGCGAGAGGGGTGGTTCAGCGGCGGGGCGTGTGACTGGTGGTGGCGGGTGGAGCAGGCGGCGGCGCGAAGGTGGTGATCCGGAGGCCGGGGGCGGTGCGCGCGGCGGTGGTGTGGATCTCCAGGACGGCGCGGCCGTGGACGAGCCAGCCGTAGAGGGCGCTCCACGCCTCGGCGTTACGGGCGTCGACTGCGGCGTGTCTGGCTTCGGGACTCGCATGAGGATGGGCAGCGAGGAGTTCTCGGTACTCCGCCCTGGCGGCTGCTATCTGGTCGAGTGCGTCGCGCAGTTGGGCCAGTTGCCAGGCCCAGCGGTTGTGGACGGAGGGGATGGGGATCCGGCCGAGGTCGGCTTCGGCGGCGTCGAGCAGGACGCCGGCCTCCTCGCGCACGGGCTTGAACGCCGTCCACACCGCGCGGTCCCGCTCGGCCTTGCGGTCGTCGTAGGCCTCCGGGTCGTACGGCCAGCCGTCGAGGTCGGCGTGCTCGTCGGAGTACAGGTCCCAGGCGTCGATCGCCGCGTCCGCCGCGCGGAGGAACACGGACAGGCGGCTGATCATCTCTCGGTGACCGGGGACGGAGGCGCTGCCGGGGCGAGCGGAGTGGGGCACGGGCGGGCCTTCGGAGGGGGTTAGGGGCGCGTTGCGCGGGAGGAGGCGGGAGCTGCCGGGGCGGCGGCCGGGGCCGGCAGGCGGGTGGTGAGGCGGGTGCGGCGCTGGGAGCGGGCCCGGGCCTGTGCGGCGTCGATGCGGGTGAAGTGGGCCTCGACCGCCTGCTGGGGCGTGAGCGGGCTGGGCTCCTGCCGGGCGCTGTAGTGATCGAGGTCGTACATGCCGCGCAGGACGGGGGCGTCGGAGACGAGCTGTTTGGCCAGGCCGGCCATGAGGTGGTCCGGGACCGGGCCGCTGATCCACATCTTCCAGACCGGCATGCCTATGTGGTCGGGCTGGGTGATGCGCCAGGCAAAGTGGTCGGACGAGTCGTTGAAGATGGGGCGCAGCTCGGCGCGGATCGGTAGCTCTGGCGTGGGCGAGAGGGCCTTGCCGGTGCCATCCGGTTGGCGTTCCACAGCCCAACCGGCCCTCTGCATGTGCTCCCACGGACTGATGTCGCCCCGGCGCGGTCCGTGGAGAAGACCGTCGGTGAATCCCGCGATGATCTCCGCAGGCACCATCCGGTCGAAGGAGGCGTTCCACGTCCAGTCGGCGGACTGGATCCGCCACGGCGAGCCGGAGGCGAACGGATCAATCGCCATCTGGTGCCGGGCCTCGTCGGGGCCGGTCAGGGTGATCCGGGGGTCGCCCGGGGCGGAGGTCAGGGTCCACCCGGAGGCGAGCAGGGCGTGGGTGACATGACGGGGGTCGCCAGGTCCCGCGAGGGCGCGGGGCGCCGACTCGAAAGGGATCTTCGCGTGGTGGTCGTTGGCGTAGGAGGCCCGCTGGGCAGGGCTTACCGCCACGGGGCTGTCTCGGCGGGGCTCGTACGGACGGGGGCGGTGCGCAGGGGTTCGAGGGTGAGGTCGAGCAGGCGCAGGTCCTGCAGGACGGACGCGGCCTCGATGTACTCGCCCAGGGTCGCCTCGACGGTGTCGGTGCGGGGGACTGTGGTCTCCTGCGCGAGGTAGCGGGCGATGCCGCGCAGGGCTTCGCCGAGGCGGACTGCGGTGCCGGTGTCCGCGTCGACGAGCGCCGCGATCAAGGCGAGGACCTCGTCCAGGTGCGGGCCGGTCCGCAGGTGTGCGGTGAGGCGGTGCAGGGTGTGTGCGGAGGCACGGATGTCCTCGGCGGTCAGCCGGGTGGTGTGTGCGTCAGTCATCGAAAGCTCCAGGGAATGAGGGCGGTTCAGCGGCGCCGGGGTGTCGGGCTGCGGCCGGAGGAGGGAGCCGATCGGTTCACCGGGTCCTTGCGTAGCCGGACGCCTTGGCGCCGGTGCGGGCGCGGGAGGAGACCCAGTTGCGGCTCCAGGCTGCGGCGCGGGCGGCGGAGAGACGAGCCTGCTGCCAGGCGCCGAGCTGGTCGGGCAGGACGGACACGGAGGTGACACGGATGCGGTTGCTGAGCGGTACGTGCCCCAGCGGGCGCATCACCGGCTCCGGGTCGGCCATGGCCGTGGTCAGGGACTGCATCAGGTGCAGCGGGGTGCTCGCGGTGGCCTGCACGTTCCAAACGGGTCCGTGCTCGTTGCGGGCGCCGACCCACCAGTGCTCCTGGCTCCCGTTCCCGTCGGCTTTGACGTACTGCACGACGGCATGCCGGTCGGGGCTCTGGGCGACGAAGTGGCCGTCCTCCCGCTGCACGCTCCACGAGTTCCCGGTGAGCGGCGCCCACACGTTCGGGGCGTGCGCCGAGCGCGGCTTGGTGAGAGCGTCGGTCAGGCCCGCGACGATCTCCACCGGGGTCTGCGGGGTCAGGGTGACCTGCCAGGCCGGCTGATGTCCGTGGGCGGCCCCGTGAACCTGCCAGCCCCCCGGCGGCTGGTAGGCGATGCGCACCATCTGGTCGGGCGAGTCGAAGGCGAGCATCGTGCCGGACTGGCGGGTGATGTCCTTCCACCCCGACGCGCGCATGTACTCGCCGACGTGCCGCAGGTCCCCGCCGCCGGCGAGGTAGCGGGGCTCGACCAGGTAGTGCTGCTGTGCCTGCTGGGCCTGACCCCAGCCGGACCACTGGGCTCTCTTGCTCAACGGTGCCTCCCCCGTGCCACCAGGGCGGTGGCCTGCGTGGCCACCGGGGAGGACGTGGTCAGGGCTCGGCGGGAGGCGATCTCCTCGAACACTCCCTGGTGTTCGTCCAGGTCGAGGGCGAGGTCGTGCAGGGTGTTGGCGGTGCGCCCGAGCGCCAGCCACATCTCCGCGGGGAAGACGCCGCTCTGGGCATGGTGCTTGGTGACGTAGGTGCCGGTGCCGACCAGGGCCGACAGCCTGCCCAGGACGCCGTTCTCGGCGTCCAGGACCTGCTGGAGGATCTGTGCGGCCTGCTGCGGCCCGGCCTGGGACAGGTGCGCAGAGAGCTGGTCGAGCTGACGGGTGATGCTGTCGGTGAGCGCGGTGGCGGGTGGGGTCATGGGCGGTCCAGGGGGCTGTGCGGTACCCACGACGGCGGTCAGCGGGTGCAGCGGTGGTTGAGGGCGGCCGGCGCGGTGGCGCGCGGTGGCCGTTCGGGCCGGGGCAGGTCGCTGCCTGCGGCTTTGACTACGGCGGCGCGCAGGTACCGGCGCAGCAGGAATCGGGCGAGCCGGGGGCGGCTGGCGGCGTCGAGCGGTGGGACGCGGCGCCGGTTGCGGGGGATATCGGTGGATGGCCGGGGCGTACGGGTCACCGGGTGCGGGCGGTGCTCCGGGCAACGGGCGGCGCAGCGGGCAGCGTGGCCTCCGCGGCAGGGCGGGCGGCAGCGCGCAGCACGGTGGCGATACCGAGGTGGGCGAGGCGGGCGCCGGCCGCCTGGACGGCGTGGCCCTGGGCCCGGGTGTCGTCCCCGGAGAGCACGTACGCGTTCGCCGCGGTGTCCCACACGAACCCTTCGGAGACCAGGGCTTCGGCTGCCGGCCGGGCGGTGGTGACGGCCGCGAGGGAACCGTTCTCGAGCCAAGTCATCACCACCTGCTGCGGCTGAGCACCGGAGGCGGGGAGGGGCTGCGGGGGGTTCATCGCGTTGTGCCGGACCTGGGCGAGAGCGACGTCGTAGCGGGGCAGCAGGTCAGCGGTGATGGCGCGGGCGGCGCGCTCGGGGTCGGCGGGCACGGCGATCCCGTCGGGTCCGCGGACCCGAGCGAACGCCTCCGGGGCGACGCCGGACGGGGCCATGGCGGCCACCAGGAACTCCTCTTCGTGCCGGGGATGGAGGGTCACGTACAGGCGGGTGCCGTCGTCGCGGAGCATGTGGGCGTCTGCGCCCAGTGCGTACTCGGCGAGGGCAGCGGCTACGTCGTTTAGGTCCCAGACCTCTTCGGCGTGCAGGAACTGGTCTTCGTGCCGCTGGTGCTGGTGGTGGTGCACGGTCCAGGTCCCGGGGAGTTCCTCGGAGAGGACGGTGGCGAACGACTCCACGTCGCGGCTGTCGTCGTCGGGCAGGGTGCGGGGGGCGGGCATGGGCTCCTCGAACTTGGGGCGGGGGTCATCGGGTCCGTCCGGAGGCGGTAGGTGCGGCTGTCGGTCCGGCGGGCAGTGACGTGCCCGGCCGGACTGGGGCCGTGGCGCGGTCGGCGAGATCTGCGCGTGTATGGAGCAGGTCGGCGGTGATGGGACCGAGCCGGTGCTCGGCCAGGTAGCGCATCCGTGCCGCGATGTGCCGGTCCGCAGGGCCGCCGAGGCCGTCGTAGACGGCGGCGAGGGAGTGGAGGAGCTGGTCCAGGGAGGCGAGGATGCCGTCGTGCGCGGCGGTCACCTCCTCCAGCCGGTTGGACACTTCGGCCGGGCTGGCCGCCTCACGGATGGAGGCAGCGAGGTTGGCGATGGACCGGCCGTTCGTGACGTAGCGGTCCTGCGTCGTCTCCGTCGCGCATTCGGCGTCGGCCTCGACCCGGTACCCCGCGGCCTGGAGCCGGGCGACGGCGAGCTGGGCCACTGCGGCCTGGTCCGCCGGCGGAACGGTCGGAGACATCCGGTGCCAGGTAGCGCCGTGGACTTCGCGGAGGAAGAAGGTGCGTTCCAGGATGCCGTGAGCCAGCCCGTCACCGCCGCGGGCGATGATCCGGCCGGTATCGATGTCCCGGGCGACCGCGATGGGCGGTGCCTCCCGCGGGGTGGCCGGCTCGTTCACCGGGCCGACACCCGCGATGCGGCAGGCGCCTGTACCGGCCGGGCCGGAGCAAGAGCGGCCGGAGCCGCAGGAGGCTGGAGTCGGGAGGCGATCTCGCCCAGCTGCTCCTGCAGCCCGTGCAAGCGGCGGGCCGCCCAGAACAAGTCCCTTGCGGCGGCGTCCGTTTGGTGGTCGGGCAGCGCGGCTGCCTGCCGCCCGACCTCCTCCACGAGCTGGCGCACTGCGGCGATCGGACCGGACCGCTCAGCGGCGAGTTGCCGCAGAATGCCCGCGAGCGGGCCGGTCGCGGTCGGCACCCGCGGGGACACGACGTGCTCCAGGCCGGGCGCCGGGCCCGGGCGTGCGGAGTCCCGCCCGTGGCTGGAGTGCAGAAGGAGGTCAGCTTCGATCTTCCGTGCCTCGGCGACCAGGGTCTGCAAGAGGCGTCGGGGTTGGGCACTCCAGGTGCCATCGAGGCGTATGAGGTTGGCGATCACGTCCAGGCGGCCGGGCTGGCCCTGGACTGCGATCCACCGGCCTGCCGCGTCGTCGCCGGGTGTCGCGATGCCGGTGACACGGGCGATCCGGTGACCGATCTCGGACCACTCGGCGTGGCTCAGCTCCCGGTCCAGCGGATGCATGTGCGCGGTGACATGGAGGATTGCGCGCCGGTCGCCGTCATGCCCGGAGGCGAGCGGGTGCTCCAGCGACGGGTCGGCGAGATGGCCGGCCCACCTAGCCGAGCTCCACGTCTCGTCCTCGCTGGTGTAGTGGTCCAGCCGGTTCCAGTGGGCCACCACCGTGCCGCCGAGCTCGGTGGTCAGGCCTTCGGCCGTGCTGGTCTCCCGTCCGAGTGCCTCGGCGAGTGCTTCGTCGGCGGTCACGCCGCGGGAGTGGATTGCAATGATCATGGTCTCGCTCGGGAGTCGCATTTCGAGGGGGTGGCGGAAGGCCTGTCCTTCCGGGGTGCTGCGACCGTGCTCAGCGCCCGGGCCGGGCGTCGGCGACGTGGACGAGCTGGTTGAGGGCGTTCAGTGAGTACCAGCGGCAGTCCACGGCTTCCTCGGTATCCCCGAGGCGCTTGACCAGGTACTCCCGCAGCGCCTTCTGGTGCATCAGGCACTCCGGGCACCGCTTGGACAGGTGCACCAGGTAGCGGGGGTGGGCGGTGACGTAGGAGCGGTCGCCGCCGTTGGGGTCCAGCAGCCGCCACCCGTCTTCGTCGGTGGGGGTGTGCCAGGAGGAGACCACGACCTTCATTGCGTCGCCCCACAGCTCTCCGCCGGCGGCGCCCTTGAGGATCACGACGTGTTCGCCGGGGCGGAAGTGCTGGTGGGTGATGTCCCGCTTCGGGGTGAGCGGGTCGGGCGGCAGGTACACGGGGCGGGTCTCGGGCACGGAGGGTCCTCCACGAAGGCGCTGGGCGGCGGTGGAAGACAAAGGGTCCGGAGAATCCCCGGTTTCCGAAACCGGGACTTCGCCGCTATATTGCGCGCCGCGCGCCTACCGGAACGGGTTCTCCGTGGGCCGGTCGCGGTCGTCGGCGGCGTCCAGCAGCTCGGGCAGATCGGTCCCCTTCGCCTCGCGCTGGTCGACCCACCACCCCGCCCGCGTCAGCAGGCGGACCTGCTCCTCCAACTGGGCCCAGTCGGCTTCGTCCCAGGTGCCTTCGATGACCAGCGCTGTGTACGCGCGGGTCACCAGCTGGTGGCGGGTGCGCTCGCCCCAGCCCAGGATCTTTTCGGGTCCTTCCAGGGGCGGCATGTCGAACTGGGTTGCCCAGTCCGCAGCGGCGGTCTGCTCTTCGGCGCGCTTGGCGGCCAGCCACTCGGCCGTGCTGGCGGCATCCGCCTGGTGATCGGCCCGCCAGCAGTCGGTGCACTGGCGGGCGGCGAGCCAGCGGGCGTATCCGGCGCGCTGGTCCGCCGAACGACGGGACAGGTCATGGGTGGTGGTGTGTCCACAGCTGTGGACGATCTCAAAGGATGTGGGGACTGCCATGTGGTTGTTCCTGCTTTCTGTCTTCTGTGTTGTCTCAGCGTGTCCGGCGGATGGCGTCTGTGGCCGCCGTGGCGATGGCGGCGGGAGCGCTGGAGGGCCGGGGCAGGTGCAGCAAGGTGGTCCCCGGCAAGTGGCGGGACTTCGCGGTGAGGGTGAGCTGGAGTACGGCGCAGCCGGCGGTCGTGAGCTGCTTGACGCGGGTGACGGCGTGAGCGGTTTCGTCGCTGCTGTACTGGGCGTCGGTGACGATCACGAGGAGGCGGCCGGCGCCGGGGCGGCTGAGTTCGAGGCCGTGGTCGAGTGCGTCGATGGCGTCGCCGAGGTTGTGGTTGCCGCCGTTGGCATTGAACGTCGTCACGCGCTCTGGTGCTCGGTGGGTGGGTCGGGTCAATGCGGTCAGGTGCATGTCGTAGGCGATGGTGGCGGTGCGGGAGTCGGGGTCGGTCAGGGCTGCTGCGCGTGCCACGATCCAGGCAGCGGACGCGACGGGCGCGCAGGCGGCACGCATGGAGCCGGAGACGTCGACGGCGATACCCACGCGCAGCGGTGGGGTGGGGGAGTTCCGGCGGCGGGTGTGGGTGAACGGTTCTGCGGTGGGGGCCGACCCGGCCGCGCGTTGAGCGTCGCGGGCGAGGGCCGCGCGCATGTTGAGGCGGCCGGGCGGGGTGGGGCTGGTGGTCCGTTCCTCGGTCCGCTCGCGGTAGGCGGCGGCACGCAGGGCGCGGCTCAGGCGTGCGGCGGCGCTCTGCTCGGCGGCGGTGGGCCTGCGGGTGCCGGTGACCGGGTTGCTGTAGGGCGCCGGTGTGCCGTCGGGGGTGACGGTGGTGCCGCGGGCGTTGAAGACCGACTTGGCGGTGGCGGCGGCTTTGCGTCGCTGGCCGGCCCGCTGGGCGCGGTCCTGAGCCTGCGCCTTGGACTGCGCGGCCATGGCGTCGGTCGCTGCGGCCTGTGCCGCGAGGTCGGCGGCGTCGGTGGCCGCCGTGCTGTCCATGACGACCCCCACGGCGCCGGACAGCAGATCGGTGAGGTTCTCCGGCACGGGCAGGGCAGGGGCCGCGATGTTCAGAGCGTCGCACCAGTCCTGAGCGTGCGCGAGCATGGTCGTGGCGTCGTGGTCGGCGCACAGGTGGGCTGCGGTCCAGATGCGGGTGAGCGTGGCCAGCAGGTCTGCGCCCAGCACCTTTTTGCACAGATCGGCGACGGCCCGGGTCTCGCCGGGGTCCAGGATGCCGACGTCACGGCGGCCGAGGACCAGGGCCGCCACGGCGGCGGCGTGCTCGATGCCCTGGAGGGTGGGGTTGGCGATGTCGGGCATGACCAGGGTTCGGGCGCTGGTGCGCAGGTAGGTGCGGTCCGTGGGCCGCGTGATCAGGTGTGCGCCTTCGACACGGCTCTCCTCCAGCAGGAGCGCGGCCTCGACGAGACGGGGGTTCGCTCCGGCAGGCGCCGTCCAGACGGAGTGGGCCGCGTGCGCGGCCTCGTGGACGAACACTCCCCAGGCGGCGGGATACCGCTCCTCGTCGCCCACGATCCGCGGATGGATCTCGTGGGGCTTCAGCGGGGCGAACAGGCCGGCGTCGAACTCGACCTCGCCCAGGGTGGGGAAGAACGCGGCCGGTGCGCCGCTGCGCGTGCCGGGGCGGCAGGTGACGATGAGGTCCTGGCGGCCGGAGAGGGCGACCAGCCGATCGCCGAGTTCGGCTCCCACGCGCAGCCACGCGTCCGGGGAGGAACGGGGTTGCGCGGGCGGGGCGCCGTCGTCGTCCCATCGCGCGAGGTCGGCGTCGTCGTCCGGCGTGGTGGCGGGGGACTGGACGTGGTGGTGGGCGCTCATCGCGAGCGGCCCCGGGGCGCGGAGCGGGCGATGCCCGCCTTCCGGACGGCCGAGGCGGAAAGCTGCTTGCCAAGGGTGAGGGGCGCGACCTTCTTGACGCCGACAGCCTTGATGACGGCGTCGGCGACGGCGTCGCGGTCCTCCAGGGGAGCGATGCCGACGAGGTTCGCGAGCGCGGCGTTGGTGCCGAGGACGGCCTCGGTCTTCTGGTAGCTGAGCAGCTCTCGCAGCTGGGGCGCCCAGCCCAGCTCACCGAGTTCGACTTGGTGAGAGAGGTGTCGGGCGACCCGGACCACCCGGGCGTCGATCTTCAGCGCCAGGGCGAGGTCATAGTCCGTGCCGATCTGGATCTGCACGCTGAACCGGGACGACAGCGCCTCCGTCAACACCGCCCCGTGGACGCCGGGATTGTGGCCCGCCACCACGTAGAAGCCCGGCTCGGCGTTGATGGTCTCGCCCTTGTGGGCCTTGACCTGGATCTGCCTGCGCCCGTCCATCGCGGGATACAGCGCCGCCAGGACCTTCGGCGAGATCAAGGTGGCATCGTCGATCAGCAGGGCGCGGCCCTCGGTCATCGCGGTGACCAGCGGACCGTACTGGAAGACGTAGGCTCCCGCGTCATTCTGTGTGTACTCGCCGATCAAGTCGCCGACCGTGGTGTCGCCGTCACCGGCGACGGTGAGCAGGTCCGGGAACGCCGCCTCGACCAGACTCGTCTTGCCGGTGCCCGGAGGGCCGTAGAGCAGCACCGGCACGTCGGCGTCACGCAGCCGGTTCAGCGCCTCGACGTCGGGCAGATCGGCCAGCTGCCGGGGGTGGTAGACCTGACCTCCCGCGCGGCGGATCGGGCCGGTCTGCCTGGGCGTGGCTGCTGCGGGACTGGTCGTGCGGGGCGTAGTCGCCTGGGCGCGGGGAGAGTGGGTGCCCGGTGGGCTGATCACAGCGGTCTGCGCGGCTGCGGCGGTCTTCGCGTTGGCACGGAACTCCGGTTGTCCGGTTCCGCTTTGGTCGGCCTCGCCGCGTCGCACCAGGGTGAGGGCGGCATTGCGGACGGCGCCGTGGGAGTGGCCCAGCTGCCTGGCCATCTCCCCGATGGTGAGCGTGTCCACCGGCCGGTCCGCCAGCAGTCGGGCCACCTTGGCCCGCAGTTCGCCGCCCTTGGTGCGTGCTGAACTGGTAAGCGTTCCGGGTGCGGTCAAAACGAGGACCCTTCAATAGGTGCGGTTTCGGGTGGGGTTGGTGATGCTCTGGATTGGCCGCTCTCGGAGCGGATCACGGACTGCGCCGACCTCGGAGACCGGGCCAACCGGGCGTACCGTCGGCGCTCACCGGCCGGCCGAGGGCTCGGTCCAGGTGCACGGGACGGCCGGCGACGAGCAGCTCGCTGGCCGCCGAGCAGGCCCGTGGGTCCGCTCCGAACCGGGTTCCGTCGCTCGGCAGGCGCATCCTGGTGTCTCTTCAAAGCCGTCCTGGAGCAGGATCCGCCGGGCGGCGGCGTTGTAGCCGGTGGTGGTGATCTCGCCGGTGATGGCGTGCCGGATTGTCATGAACGGCTCTGCTGGTGCTTCGGGCAAGGCGGATCTCCTGTCGGTGGTGGAGGGAAAGCGGTGGGGTGTGGCTGTCTGGCCAGGGAGGGGCCCGCCGCGGTCACCGGGCTCGTCTGGTTGTCGAAGCGTGGGCGCCGAAGGCCGGTACGGGCACGGACGCGACCGGGGAGGCGTTCACGCGGTGCTGCGGAGGTTGGGAGGCGGCGGCCCGGGCGATGCGAGCCAGCCGTTCGGCCGCGTAGTTCGCGCGGATCGGGGCGTTCGGCGGGGCGGTCTGGGCGGGATCGAGGGAGAGGTCCGCCTGCACGGTGAACCCGTGTTGGCGGAGATCATGGACGGCCTGTCGGGCGCGGCGCCGCAGATCGTGATCGGGCTGGGCCAGGCGGAACAGATCGGCTCGGCCCGGTACTGGTTCGAACTGCTCGCGCTCCAGGTACCAGGCCGCGAGGTGGGAAGTGATGGCTGCGGTGGGACGGGCGACCACACCGTGCTCGGCGTGCAGCCCGAAATGGAAGTGCGGTTGCATGCGGGGCGTCCTGACGGGTCGGGGAAGGTCATCGGCTGCGCGGCGCTCGTTCGGGGCCAAACGGCGCGGCCTTGCCTGCAGCGGGGAGTGCGGGCCGGACCGTGGCCGCAGGGCCGACGGGTCGGGTGGCGCGAGCCTGCCGCAGCAGGGCTGGCGCGTCGGTGCGCCACCGGCGGAGGGTCTCGACCGTGCCGGGCGGCAGCACGGCAGACGCGGATGGCGCCGCCGGCCACGAGGAGGTCGCCGCGTCCGGGTGAAGGAGCTGGCGGAGGCGGTCCAAGGAGGCGGAGTCCTCGGCACCCGCCGCGGGGTGCACACGGGAGAGAAGCTCGGCGGCGTGGGGGCGCAGCCGGCGCCACTCCACGGAGCCTTCTTCCAGGTACTGCTGCTCGACGTGCCCGAGCGTGGCCGGGTCCAGGCGGATGCCGTCGCTGTAGCGGCCGGACTGCTGGTTTGCCGTCCATGTCGCATGGAGTTCCTCGAGCCTGCCGTGCGCCGCTTCGACGACGGCTAGCAGCCGTCCGTGGACGGCCTGCTCGTACGCGGGCAGGAACGTGCCGGTCACCAGACTGGCGGCATGGGCAGCGTCGGACGGTAGTACGACCGAGCGGGGGGCGTGCGGGTTGGCGTAGTTGTCGTCGAAGGTGGCGCTGGCGAAGGCTCCGAGCAGGTACTCGTGGGCGCTGCCGGCGCGTTCGACCAGGAGGAGTTCGACGCCGGCACCGTTGGTGAGGTGCGCGCCGTACGGGATGCGGACGTGCTCCACGGAGTCGATGAGTTCGCCCGCGTCCCACAGGAGGGGGACGAGGTCTTCCTGCCACAACGGGTGGGCGTAGACCCCGACCTTCACCGTCCACGTCCCGGGCAGGCCGTCGGCCAGCGCGGTGGCATAGTCGCCCAGGTAGGTGCGGGCGCCGCCGAAGAGGAACACGCGGTGCCGGCGCGCGTTCTCCGCGAGGGCAAGCAGGTTGGGTTTGGCGGTGTCTACGTCGTGCAGGGCGTACGTGCCGTCGGGGCGCCGATCGAATCCGGGCGTGAGCCGCAGGGCGGTGTCGGCCCACCGGTACTGCTCGCCCACGGGGACGGCGACCAGGCCATCGGCCGGGCTGAGGGCGAGGATGATCTGTGCCATGCCCCTGGAGCGGGGCGTTGCGCGGTCGTCCATGCTCATGCTCGGCCGGTGAGGGCGTTGCGCAGGCCGTGTCCGAACGCGTGGGCATGGCGGCGGGCCGCAAGCTCCAACTCCTCGTACTGCTCGCCGCGGGTCATCTGCCCGTCGTGCTTGCGGTACCGGTAGACGGGCAGCCGCAGGAGCACGCCTGGGGCCAGCGCGGTGATGCCGACGGCGGCCATGTAGTCCTCGCCCTGGACGAGGCCGCCCATGCCGCCAGCCGCCCGGACCAGGCGGGTGCGGGCCAGGATGGTCGTCGGCCCGATCGGGATGGTGTCCTGCGGCCGGGGCCAGTAGGTCACCACGTCGCCGGCGGCGTGGTAGCCGGGCGGGGCCGGGCATTCCCACAGGCGCGTGGAGCCGTCCGGTAGCAAGTCCTCGCTCCATCCTGCGACCCACCCGAGTTCGTCGGTGAAGGTCTCCAGGCGTACGCCCAGGCTCCAGTCGGGGAAGACGTCATCGTCGTCGGCCCAGTTCACGAACTCGGTGCGCACCTCGTTCAGGCCGAGGTTGCGGGCGCAGGCGGCACCGACCGGGCGGGGCAGGGCGAGGGTGCGGATCCGCGGGTCGGCGGTGATCGGGGCAGGCACGAGGGCGGGGTCGGCGCCGTCAAGGACGAGGACGGCCTCCCAGGGCACGGTCTGCCGGGTGAGGCTGGCGTGCATCTCCTGGAGGTAGGGCAGGCGTTCGGGACGCAGCTGGGTGGCGATGACGACGGTGATCTGCGGGGCGGGCAGGGGCTTCTCCGGAGTGCGGTCCGTGGGCGGGGCGTTCAGCGGGTGATCCGCGGTCGGGCGGGTGCGGGTGCCGGGGGCACCGGCTTGGTGATCTTCAGTGGGGCGGCGGGGGCCTGGATGGGCGCGGGCCGGCACGGGTCCCACAGCGAGGGGGTGCCGGAGATCCGGGAGAGGGGGTCGGTGTCCCAGGGCACGACGGGACCGATGTCGTACCAGGTCAGGGCGATGACCTCGATGCCGTGGTCGTGCAGGACATAGCCCCATTCCAGGCCCATGGCATCAGCGTTGTCGTCGGTGACCGGGATCGGCGTCGCGGGGGTGCTGTCAACGTTGAACACGTTGTCGAAGGGTGCGCTCGGGCCGCGGTCGCCGTGGGGGTCGAGCCGTTCCCGGACGTTGTCGGGGGCCCTGTCCAGGAGGTCCATGCCGAGCTGCTTCCAGTCGTGGGGACCGTCCATCAGGTGCCGGCGCAGGGCGTCGAGGTCACCGCCGAAGCGGTAGCGGGCGGCGCCGAGCAGGAGAGGGAGCTGGTGGTCGGGGTAGCCGTCGTAATGGCAGTAGATGCCCTCGTATCCGTCCTTGGGGGTGGGGCGGGCGATGAAGCTGCGGGTGCTGATGGCGGTTTCCTTCTTGCAGGTGGTCAGCGGGCTCGGGCGGCAGGGGCTGCGGGCCGTGCTGGCACGGGCCGGGCTACGGCCGGTGGGCGGGGCGGGAGCGTGGCGTGGCGCAGATTCACGCCGATCCCGTGCGCGGCGAGGCGGAGGGCGACGGCCTGGATCCGTACGGCGCGACCGTCCTGGCCGTAGGAGGCAGGGAGGAGGAACGCGGCCTGGTGGGGCACGTACTGGAATCCGTGGACGTACAGCGCTTCCCGGGCTTCCTCCGGGACGTCCTTGTACGGCGTCCCGAGCGCCCCGTCCTCGTACCAGGTCAGGGTGACGGTCTGGTCGACCTGCGGCGGGGTCTTGCGGTGTGGGGGGTCGGGCCGGTCGGTGACGTTGCGGCGTACCGTGTGCCGGGCGGCTTCGTAGCGGGGCAGCAGCCGTCGGGCGATGTGGGCGGCGGCGCGGACGGGATCGTTGGGGACCGCGATCCCGTTGGGCTCGTCGACCCCTGCGAAGTGGTGCGGCTCGGCGTCGGGGCTGAGCGGGGCGACGACGAACTGGCCGGGCCGCAGTGGCCTGTCGTTGACGTATAGGTGCTCGCCGTCAGGGCCGTGGAGTACGGCCTCGTGACCCAGGACGTACTGGCTGACGATGTACTCGACGTGACCGGTGTCCCAGAGGCGCTCGATGGTGGCGAACTGGTCCGGGTAGGTGTGATGTTGCTGGTAGTCGGTAGTCCACTGCCCGGGGAGGCGGGCGGCGAGCGCGGAGGCGAACAGGGACAGGTCGGCGCGTGCGGAGGGCATGGGCTCCCGGGTGGGTTGAACGATTCTGCGGTCAGTGCATGCGGGCGTCTGTATCGAAGAGCTGCAGCTCAGCGGGGTGCAGCTGGTGCTGAACCACGAAGCTGCGGCCTGCGACCTTCCACAGGCCGCGGCCCCGGCTGAGGTGGGACAGCGCGGCGGTTTCGACGCTGGTCAGTCCGAGGAGTCCGGCGGCGGCGTGCAGCTGGTCGGTCTCCTGGCGGTAGATCACGCGGGTGCTGCAGTCGGCGAGCAACCCCTCGGCCAGTGCCCGGCTTTGGCTGCCGGCGTCGCCTGCGGTCAGCAGGTCTGACAGCCGGTGGATGACCATGGCGTTGGCGATGCCCAGGCCGCGGGAGAGCTTCCACTGGGCCTGCATGCGCATCAGGAGGGCCGGATGCCTCATCAACCTCCATGCCTCGTCGTAGATCACCCACCGCCGGCCGCCGTAGGGGTCGGTGAGCGCGGCTTCCATCCAGGCCGAGGCGCACGTCATGGCCAGGACCAGGGCGGTGTCGTCGCTGCCGCCGAGGCGGGAGAGGTCGATGGACAGCATCGGGCTGTACGGGTTGAAGGCGCTGGTGGAGGGTGCGTCGAACATTCCGGCCAGGTCTCCGAAGACCAGGCGGCGCATGGCATGGGCGAGGTCGCGGGCGGCCTCCCCGAGTCGTCCCGCCAGCAGGCCGCCGGCGAGGTCGAGGCCGGGTCCGTCGGCCAAGGCGTAGGCGATGTCGCCGAGCAGCGGGGGCCGGCCACTGGCCGCCGCGCGGGTGGCGGCGGCGTCGAGTGCGACGTCCAGGACGGTGTGCTCCATGGGCAGCAGGTCCCGGCCCAGGACGGTGCGGGCCAGTGAGCCGAGGAGCAGCAGACGGCGTTTGCGGACCTCGCCCTCCCACTCCGCCTCCGGTACGGACGGCGGACGGGGCGCCGAGTCCAAGGGATTCAGTCTGCCGGGCAGACCCGGCCCCAGCGCAATGGCCGTGCCGCCCAAGGCGGCGGCTACCGCGCTCCATTCACCCTTCGGGTCGCACGGCACGTACACCCTGTGTCCGAACGCGACGCTGCGCAGGGCCAGGCTCTTGGCCAGGGCGCTTTTGCCCTGCCCGATCACCCCCGCGAGCAGCAGGTTCGGGTTGGTGAAACCCTCGACCTTCCCGTAAAGGCTGAACGGGTCGAACGTGAACGACCCTTCCGCGTGCAGGTCGCGGCCGATGTAGATGCCGTCCGCGCCGAGCCCGCCTTCGGCGAGGAAGGGATAGGCGGCACTGGCCACGGCCGTGGTCATGCGGTGGGCGGGCAGTTTGAGGCGGCTGCCGCGGGCGGACGCGGGTCCGGGGCGGCCGGCGAGCGGATAGATGGCGTCGGGGTAGGCGGCCTCGGTGGGGTGCTGGCCCGCTTCGGGGCCTGCGGCGGTGCGCGCTCGGGCTTCGGCGCGGGCTGTCTGCTTGCGAAGGGCCCGGCGCTGGGCGCGGTCGATGTTGTGCGGGGTGAACAGGGGGGTCGCGCTGGCGCGGCGGTGGGACAACGGTGCTCGCTCGTTTCCGGGGCGGGGGTGTTCAGGACGCCGGGGCGGCGAGGTCGGCGGCCGTGGTCTTGCGCCGTACGGCGTGGGAAGCGGCCAGGTGGCGCTGGCAGATGGTCAGTACACGCGGGCCTTCGGGGAGCCGCTCGGGGTGGCAGTCGCTGCCGCCGGGGGCTGAGGCGGGAAGCAGGTGGAACGCGGCGTGGACGGAGTCGGCTGCCTGCCAGAGGCGGGCGTGGGCGGTGGCCAGGTGCCGCCCGGAGGCGGGGCGTTCGGGACGGGTGCGTTCAGCGAGCTGGTCCAGCAGGCGGTGCAGGGCGGTGAGGTGGGCGTGCAGGCTGTCGAGGTGAGGCCGGTCGGCGGGTCGGCCGCTCTCGCCGGTGGAAGACTGTGCGGTGAGGGTGCGCGTGTGGTGGCGTAGGCCGGCGGTGGCCGCCCGGAGATACGGGTGGGCGTCGCTCGTGGGGAGGGCGTCGCGGCGGTCGTCAGGTGACAAGGGCTTCTCGCTGGGGATGGACGCCAAGATGGCGGACGGGCGGACGGGCGGGTCGGGTTAGAGGGTGTTGCGGGCAAGCGGGAGAGCGCCGGCGGTGAAGGCGTCCGTCTGCTGGTAGATCAGGCGCCGCAGGTCCACCTGGGCGCCGGCGGCAGCCGTTTCGATCTGTGCGCAGGCGGCGTCCAAGTGGGCGTCGGTGTCGGCGGAGACGGTGAGCAGTCCGGTCAGCGCCACGTCCGCGTGCCCGGAGATCAGCTGCTTCTCGCGGGTCTTGACGTCCGCGTACTCGACGTTGTCCGCCTCTGACTCCACCTGGCCGCGGCGGCGGCGCTCGGACGCGTCCGCGATGATCGCCGCCTTGCGGCGCTGGACATCGCGCAGCGCGGAGTCGATCCCCTGGGGGGCGTAGATGAGGGAGAAGGTCCGCCGCACGCCGGTGCTGAACATGATGTTGTGCAGGAATCCGGCGTGGGTTTCGGTCCTGGGCCAGTTCTCGATCCAGTAGGTGGTGTGCCGGGCGGAGTCGGTGATCACCCGGTCGGTCTCCTCGACCTGGGCGACGGGGCCTGCGGCGGCCGGGTCGGCTTCGGCGCGACCGGTGGAGGACCACTGCTGGAGACGGGCGGTGGAGGCGGGGTCGTAGGCGGTGCGCAGCACGGCTGCGATCTCCCGCGGCCCCAGCCAGCCGGTGACGGTGAGCCCGGCGGTGCGGGCGGCCTGGGTGACGGACGCGGTGGTCTGCGCCATGACGGTGAAGGCACCGTCGAGTCCGCCACCGGCCTGGCTGACCAGCCGCTTGGCGGCCTTGAGGTCCAAGGCGATGGCGAGGTAACTCTCGTGCGGGGCCGTGGCCGGGCCGGCGGATTCGACGAGAGCGGAGTAGATCTGTCCGGCGACGGGTGCCTGGGGGTTGCCGTGCTCGGCCCAGTGCCGGGCGAGGCTGTCTCCGGAGTCCGGCACCGTGCGTTCCAGGACCTGGACGGTGGCGACGTGCCCGGTGCGGGCGATACCCGCCAGCGCCCGGCCCCAGGCGGAGACGTTGCTGTTCTGGGTGGCGGGATCGAGCAGGGCGAAGGCGCGGGAGCTGACCTTGGCGACGGCGGTCAGGGTCTGCCGGTGGGGATCGTGGACGGCGGCGGCACCGGAGGCGGCCGTGGCCACCCGCAGCGACGCGGTCGTTCCCGGCAGGTGGAGGAGCCCTTCGACCCTGGGCCGGGAGACGGGCCGGGACCGCCACACCGTCTGCCCGGTCCGGCTGCGCTGGGCGTACCGGGCGACCAGCGGCGCCCAGTCGATCAATGACCGGCCCTCCCGTCGTACGCCGACCAGGACGGCGGTGGTGATCCACAGGGGAGCCAGGACGACGGCGCCCATCAGGCCGGAGGTCACCACGGTGACCAGGAGAAGCACGAGGGCCGAGGAGACGAGAACGAGCTGGGGGAGGCTCAGGCCCAGCAGGATGCCGCGCCGGGACCGGTGGGGGAACTTGACGGTGAGGGGGAGAACTTCGGAAGACAAGGTTCGGGTCCGGGTCGGGTCGGGCCGGGGCAGGGCGCGCGGTTGAGAGGGCGGGCCCTGCCCCGGGCGGGGCTGGTGGGGTTACAGGCCGGTCGGCGAGGAGGACTGGGTGCTGTCACCGGCGGAGGGGGCTCCGTGGGCCGGAGGCATCGGATCGGAGGGAGCACTGCTGCTCCACTCGCCCTGCTGACCGCCCCCGCCGCCCCAGCTCGGCGGACCGCTGTCCTGGCTGCCGCCCTGACCCGTGTTGCTCTGGTTCTGCGGGGTGCCGGACTGCTCCATGAGGTCACGGAAGCCGCCGCCGGAGCTGTCGCTTCCGGAGTCGCCCTTGTCCATGCTCATGCCGCCGGTGGGATTGGCGGCGATGTCGCCGGGGAAGCCTCCGCCGCCTGCGGCCTGGGTGCCGCCCGCGGCCCCGGCGCCTGCCGCCGCGCCGCCAGTACCTGCGGTGGCTGCTGCGGAGGCAGCCTTGCGCCCGGCGTTCTCGGCGTGCTGGCGGGCCATCTGGGCGCCCGCGCCACCGGCTCGGTGAATCGATTCGCCGTCGGTGCCTTCGCTCGCCCAGTGGACGAACTTGAACACCATGTACGGGCAGAGCAGTACCAGGAGCATGATCACCATGCCTGCGGCCATGTCGGCGAGGGCGGACACGCCGTCCTTGGCTTCGGTCTTGCTCATGGCCGCGATGCCGAGCACGAAGATGATCGTCATCAGCAGCTTCGACACCACGAGCGTGGCGGTGGCTTCGATCCAGCCGCGCCGCCAGCGACGGGCGACTTCCCAGCCGCCGCCGGCCCCCGCGAAGACCGCGAGGGTCACCAAGATCAGGATGCCGACCTTGCGGACCATCATCACGCCCCAGAAGAGGAACAGCCCGATCGCGCTCGCGCAGGCGGCGACGACGGCGACGAGCCAGCCCATGCCCGAGATGGCGCCGATCTGGGAGATCTTGACGACGCGCCTGACGGCGGTGGACATGTCTGTCCCCGATGCCTTGAACAGTCCGTCGGACAGCGCGTCGACGACTTCGAGGGCCACCGTGGTGAAAGCGATGGCGCAGAACGCGAACAGCACGCCGGAGGCTGTGCCGGTGACGGCCTGGGTCAGGGCCTGGCCGTCACGTTTGATGGCCGCCCGTACGAGCTGGGCGCAGAACGTTGCGACGAGGAGGAGCAGGCCGATGGGCAGGATCGTCTCGTAGTTGTCGCGGAACCAGCCTGCACCGAGGTCGATGTCGGTGGTCCGGTTGATGGCCTTCGCGGCGAGGTCGGCCGCGGCGGCGGCCAGGTCGCCGGCGCTCTTCGCCATCCAGTCCCCGATGGCGCCGACGGGGTCGGATGCGAAGTCGATCACGTCGCCGACTTTGCAGAGGTTGCCGGCGACGGGCAGGTCACAGAAGCCCACGCGGGCGTCCTTTCGGGGAGAGGGGAGCGGCTACGGGGCGACGCGCGGGGCCACGGCGACCAGGCGGCAGTCCTTGCCGGGGCGGCACTGGACCGCGAGGGTGATCTGGCGGTCCTCGGCGCCGCCTCCGCCGCCGTTCCAGGCGAGCTGTGCCTTGCCGCGGACGGTGACGGCGTAGATGTACGCCTCGGTGATCGCCTGCGGGTTCTCGGCCAGGGCCTGCTTGAACGCCGAGGGGAAGTGCGCCTCGGAGGTGGTGGCGCTGGCGTGCTGGGCGTTGTCCTTGAGGCGGGACCACAGGAGCGGGTCGGGAATCTGCGCCTGGACGGAATCCCAGTCCGCGTACGCGGTTTCGCCGGTCATCCAGGTGTGCATGCCGGCGAGCTGGTCGTCACGGCTGGTGGTGCGGGCGTCGAAGGTCCACAGCATCACCGCGCTCGCCCGGGCGAAGGCCAGCGGGTCGGCGATGGGCGGCGGGCCGGCGACCTTGGACCCGCCCGGAGGCGGCTTCGGCACGGGAGCCGAGGTGCTCTTCGGCGATGCCGAGGACCCCGTGTGCGGGGCGGACGCGTCGGTGGTCTGGCTGCGGCCTGTCCACCAGGCGACGGCGCCGGTCAGCACCAGGAGTGCGGCCAGGACGCCTGCGGCGAGCATGACGCGCCGGGGCGGGTGCCACCCGATACCGAGAGCGTCGAGGGAACGTTTCCTCATCAGCGGACCTGTGAACCGAGGGCACTAAAGAAGGCCACGATGCCGTTGGCTGCGCCCAGGCCGAGGGCGGCGCCCGCGCTGACGACTGCGCCCTTCTTGCCGTTGGCTTCGGCCTGGTGGCCGCCGGAGTGGTGGCCCCAGGCCCACACGCCGAGGCTGACGGCGAGCGCGCCGACCACCGCGACGATGCCGAAGAGGTTGATCGAGTTGACGACGGTGCGCAGGACTTCGAGGCCGGGCAGGCCGCCGCCTTTGGGCGAGACGCCCGGATCGTAGGCGAGCAGGGTGAGGCGTTCGGACAGGGGTGGGGTGAGGGTGGCGGGGGAGATGAGGGTGCGCTCCTTGCATGCGCAGGACACGACGGGTCCTGCCGGGGAACAGGAAGAAGGGGGAGGGGAAGGGGGCGCTCTGCGGCGCGAAGGTGGTCCGGTCCGCCCGGTGCCTCATGGGCCGGCCGGGCGGACCGGTGTCACGGGAGGCGGCGTGCGCTGTGCGCGGCGAAATCCGCGACGGTGGCGAAGCGGACCGGTTTTCCGGTGCGCGGGGCCTCGATGACGTAGCCGTGGCCGGCGTAGATACCGACGTGCTCGGGGACGGCGGGGGTGCCGCGGCTGAACAGCAGGTCGCCGGGGCGAAGCTGGTTCAGCGGGACCGCGTTGCCTTCTTTGACCTGGGTGTACGTGGTCCGGGTCAGGGTGATCCCGGCCTTCTTGTACGCCTGCTGGGTCAGCGAGCTGCAGTCGCACCGGCCCATGGGGTCCGGGCCGTGGGGCGCGAGGCAAGAGCCGCCCCACTGGTAGAGGGTGCCGAGCTGGTTCATGGCCCACGTGATGGCCGTCTTGGCGCGGGGATCGGCGTCGGCGGGGATCGAGTACCCCTTGGGGACGGCCCCTTCGGGGATCGGTCCGGAGCCGCTGCCGTCTTCGCCCGGAGTGCAGGGGTCCGTCGCCGGGAGGCCCGGGATCTGGCCGTCGGCGGGCGGCCGGGCACCCTTCAGCGTCGGGGCGATGGCCTGCTGGAGCGCGCGGGCGAGCGGCTCCCACTGGGCGTACGCGTCGGGGAAGCCGCTCAGCTGGACGGCCTGCGCGGCCTGCGTGATCGTCATGTGCTGCCAGCCGGGGACCTTCAGCAGGCCCTGGTAGAACTTCGTGCTGGCGTAGACGGGATCGCGGACCTGGGCGGGAGTGCCCCACCCCGCGCTGGGCCGCTGCTGGAACAAGCCCAGCGAGTCGCGGTCGCCGTAGTTGAGGTTGCGTAGCCGGCTTTCCTGAATGGCGGTGGCAAGGGCGACGATCTGGCCGCGCTCGGGTACGTCGAGTGTGATGCCGGTGGCGACGATGGTGCGGGCGTGGGGTATTTGCTCGTCGGGCAGGTCAAGGCCGTCGACGTGGACCTTCTGGGCGCCGGATCCGCCGAGAACGGAGGCGACTTGGCGCCGGACGGCATCGGTATCGACCGACTTGGTGAAGCAGGAGGTGCCCTGGCCCGAGGAGTCGCTCGCGGCGGCGGCGAGCACAGCGGTGCCGGCCAGCAGGAAGGGGGAGAGGCAGAGCGCGCCGATCGCGGCGGCGATGCCTTTCACTCCCGGGCGGCCTCCGGTCGGCGGGCCGCGGGGATGGTGCTCTGGGATGGGGAGGAACGGGTCACGGATGGGTCCTCGGGGGTGGGCCCCGGCCGCACGGTGTGGGAGGGGGAAGGGCCGTGCGGCCGGAGCGGTGGAGGCGGGCGGAGGGCCCCGGCCCGGGTGCGTGTTGCCTCACGCACCCGGCGGGACGTGGGGAGTTACGGGCGGAACATGGGCGGGCCTCCAGGAAGGTGCAGGGATTGGTCCGCGGCGGCGGGCCGGTGAAGAAGGGGGATGCGGGGGCGTTTTACGGGCGGAACATCAGCGGACTCCTGGAGCGGTGCGGGGCGGGAAGCCTGGGGATCTGGGTGTGCCGGGTGGGCGTTGCCTCGCGCACCAGGGCGGTGGGGTTACGGGCGGAACATCAGGGGGACCTCCAGGTCCTACGGAGTTGCGGAGTCGCGGGGGACGTGGGGCGGCGGGCGATGGCCGCGTGCGGGGTCACGGACGGAACACAGGGGCCTCCTGCGGGAATGGGAAAAGGGGGGAAGGGATACGCCATCGGCGGTGTCCGCCGGGCAGTGACATGACAGTAAGCCCGAATCCCCGGTCACCGAAATCGCCGCCGAAATCCGCGAGATTCCGGGCTTCCTGGCCCGCGATGCTTCCCAACCGGGGATTGTGACCTACAGTTTGGGCCTCCCCGCGTGCCACTGGCTTGTTCTGCCGTGTGCCTCTGCGCGGTCCGGAGCCCTTCCACCCGCATCCCTCATCGAATTGGGGTCCCCTTTTGTCGTTTTCCCTCCACCAGGGCGACGCGCTGACCGTGCTCGCGACACTGCCCGACGGCTGCGCCGACTCGGTCATCACCGATCCGCCGTACAACTCCGGCGGCCGGACGGCGAAGGAGCGCACGAGCCGCTCCGCCCGCCAGAAGTACGTCTCCGCGGACGCCCAGCACGCCCTGCCGGACTTCACCGGCGAGAACATGGACCAGCGCTCCTACACGCTCTGGCTGACGCAGATCATGACCGAAGCCCACCGTGTGACGAAGCCTGGCGGCACTGGACTGCTGTTCACCGACTGGCGCCAGCTGCCGGCCACGACGGATGCCTTCCAGGCGGCTGGATGGCTTTGGTTGGGCCTCCTGGCCTGGCACAAGCCGCAGGCAAGGCCGCAGAAGGGCAAGTTCCGCCAGGACACCGAGTACATCGTCTGGGGAGCGAAGGGCAAGATCGACGCCTCCGCGAACCCGGTCTACCTGCCGGGGATGTTCAGCGCCTCGCAGCCCTCGGGCAAGGCCCGCCGGCACATCACGCAGAAGCCCGTCGAGGTGATGCGGCAGCTGGTGCAGATCGCCCCGCCGGGCGGCACCGTCCTGGACTTCTGTGCCGGATCGGGCAGCACCGGGGTCGCAGCCCTGCTGGAGGGCAGGAGCTTCATCGGCATCGAGAAGACCAGTGAGTACGCGGCCGTCGCCTCCGACCGGCTCACCGAGACCCTCCAGCAGGTGCATTCCCAGGACGATTTCGACCTGACGTCCTGACCGGCCCGCATCACCGGCCGGATTGCGGCGGGGCGGAATATAGCGGCAGATCCCCGGTTTCCGAAACCGGGGATTCTCCGGACCATCGGAGCCACTGATTCCACGGCCCCGGCTGCAAGGAGAACCCTTTTCGTGTCCGAATCTGCTGAGACCCGTCATGGCGGGGAAATCGAGCCGGTCCGTCTGCCGGAAGGCGACCTCGAATCGATCGAGGCGTCCGTACGCAAGCTGCTGGACCAGTCGGCCGAGCAGGCCCGCCTGATCGACACGCTGGCCTCCGCCCCGCCGGCCGACCCGATGACCGCGAGCATGCCCTTCGCGGGATTCCCCGGCATGCCCCCGTACGCCGCTCCGGCCCCGCCGCCGGACCCCAAGCCCATCCTGGAGCTGGAGGGCGAGGAGTTCGAGGACGAGCTGGCCGCGCTCACCGACTGGGTGGACGACCACCTCATGGACGTCTACGGCGCTGAGATCACCACCGCCGCACCGTGGTGCGACCAGTGGCAGGAACACCTCGACGTCGTCGCGTGGCTGCACGCGCTGTGGCTGGCCTACCAGCAGCACAAGGACCCCGAGGCCGGCCTGAGCGGCATGGCCGTGTGGCACCGGGACTACCTCACCCACGCCCTGGCCTACGTCCGAGCCCCCGGCGGCCCCCTCAGCGCCTGCCAGACCGACCCGGAGCGTCTGGAGCACCGCCTACTGCGCGGCCCGGGCCCGTCCGCGAAGTCCGCCGCCCGCGATGCCGAAGCCCAGCAGGACGACGCCGGATCCTCGCCGGTCGGGGCCGCCACGTGACACACCCACCGCAGCCTCCAGCGGCGTTCGGGCTGTCCTTCCACCCCGAGGCACTGAACGACTTGTTGGCCGCCCCGGGCGACATGCGGGACCTGGGGCTCGCTCTCATCCAGGATGTGGTCCGCGCCGGGGTGAGGGGCGGCAAGCTGACCGGGGAGCTGTCCGGGTACCGCAAGCTCTACCTCGGCTCCCGCGTCGAGTGGCGCATCGTCTACGCCCACCGCCCGGCCCCGCCCGGGTCCAGCCACCCCACGGACATCCACGTCGTCGCCGTACGCCCCCGCGCCAAGCACGACATCTACGACACCGTCCGGGCCCGCGCCGGCCGCCCCCGCCCCGCAGCAGGGCCCCGCGCACACGCGGCTCGCTCCCTCTCACCGCAAGTCCGCCCGCGTCCCGGGCTCACGACGGCGCCTCCTGCCGCGGCGTACCCGGTCCCCGGACTCCCTGTACCCGCCCGCACCACAACGACTTCCCCGAAGGGTCCTTCGCGATGACCAACCTCACCGCCCAGTCCGCCCCCCTGCTCCAGACTCTGATCACGACTCTCCTCGAGCCCCGCCCGGCACCGCACCCGCGCCACCAGGCCCTGCTGGACGCGTACGAACGCCAGCTGGAACTGGAGGCGGAACTGAGCGACTGGGCCAGCCGACCGCAGCCCACCACCGACGCCGCGCAGGACAAGGAACTCGACGACCTGAGCAATCTGCTGGTCGAGCACGCCAAGGCGGGCCGGCAGGTCTCGCACCTCCTGAGCGCGGACAGCTGCTGCCCGCCGTGCGTCGACTTCGAACAGCCGCCGACCGACCCTGGCCACCCCGCCGACAACGCCGTCTCCGCCTTCGCCGCCCCATGCATCCTGGCCGCCTGCCTGGACGCCTTCGCCTTCCACGGCAGCCCCGACGCACTGCCCTCCGCCATCCTCGTCGCGGAGCTGCGCACGCTGCCCGGTATCGCCGAGGGCCGCTGGCCGTATGCGGAACTCACCCAGACCCGCCTGGCCACCCTGCTGCGCCCGTACGAAGTGGCCAGCCGCGACATTACCCACGGCGATGGCCGGCGCTGCAAGTCCTACCGCCGCTCGGCCCTCCTGGCCGCCATCCCGGCCGACTGCGACTGCCGGCCGTCGTGACCGCCCGCGAATTCCCGGCAACCGCCCTGGACGCCGCCATCGAGCAAGCGGTCGGCGACCTGGCCGTCCTGCACCACGACCACCTCCGCGGGCTGCTTCCGGCGGAGCGAGCCGCACTCGCTGCCGTGCACCGGGATCTCGTGACTGCCGAGGGCGCGGTCACCTACCACCGCAACGCACTGACACGCCTGTCGTCCGGCAGCTACCGCGTGGACATACCGCTCCTGGACCGCCTGCGCCGGACCGTGCACGATCTGGCCCAGGCCACGGCCGCCCGCGACCGGCTGCAGGAGGGCGTCGCTGCGGCCTTGGAGGCGGTCAAGGCCGCCGCCCCGGCCCTCGCCCCCGCTGACGAGGACCTGACGCCCCGCGACTTCGCCGCACTGCTCTCGCTCGCCGGCGGCGGCACGATGCGCGAACACCTCCTCACTCACCGCGTCTCGGTCCGCACCGTCCAGGGCCGGCTGGTCGAACTTCCGTCCTTCCAGCGCCTGGAGGCCCACGGGCTGCTCACCCGGGACACGTCCCGGGCTCTGACCGTCGGCCAGCCGGTCACCTTGACCGACACGGGCCGGACCGCGCTGCTCGGCACCCGCCGTTCGCCCGCCATGGCCACCCCCGTGCCTGCCCGCCCCGCCGGAGCCTGGCCGGCACCAGCACGACGCCACTGACCGCAGGTGCCCGCAGTCCGCCTTCTCCCGCCCCTGCAGAAAGCAGCCCGCCACACGTGCCTCTTCACCAACCCGACTACGAACTCGACGGTTTCGAGGCCGCCGATGACGGCCACCAGCAGCACAGCCGCGATCTCGGCATCTCTTCCTTCAAGGTGCTCGGCGCGTACCGCACGCCCGCCGACAGCTACTTCGTGCTGCTCGACGAGGGAGCCACCTGGGGCATTCCGGGAAGCCCGCAGCTGCGGGCCGTTCACGTATCCCGCGATCTACGCGCACGAACCTTCGAGGTCGACTCCAAGGAACTCCCGCTGTATGCGATGGCCCAGTCGTACCTGATAGCCCGCGGCTGTCCCGCCGACGCGCTCAGCCCGCCGGCGGGTGTACACGACCCCGCGGACGACCTCACCCGGGCCCTGGAGGCACGCGTCCGCGGAGACGGTGACCACTTCGCCCTGCTGGCCAGCTACACGGACGACATGCGCGAGTCCGTGGAGACGGTGGTGATGCTGCGCTCCCTTGATCCCCAGGCGGTGCCGGAGTTCCGGATCCTGCTGGAGCAGTTCGACTGGGACTCCAACACCCACACCCTGCGGGAAGGCGGCTTCGAGACGTACGCCGCGGCCGTGGATTGGTGGGAGGCGTGGTCGGACGAGGAGGCCCCGGCTCTGCCGCCGCCGGCTCCGGCCGTACGCCGCGCCCCGGCCCCAACGGCCCCGCCTACACCCGTGCCGCCGGTGTCCCGGCGACCTCAAGGACGCTGAACCCGGCTCGCGGCCAAGCCCGTTTCGGCCGACCTGCGGCGCGCAATATAGCCGCCGATCCCCGGTTTCGGAAACCGGGGATTCTCCGGACCCTTTGCAACACCACCGACCCACTGAGGGTGGTCACTTCCTGTTGTTCTGCCTGGTCTGGAGCCATCCGCTGTGTGCTACACGCCCGCGTTCATCACCGCCACCGTCCTGAGCGGAGCCCCATCCCGTTCCGCCGCCACCGCGGTACTCCGTCGCGTCGCTCCCCGTACGGCTCGGCGGGCCGAGCCGGTGCTCGCCGTCGTCGTCCACGCCCGTGCCGACGGTGGCTCTGCGGCTGTGGGTGTGCTGCGGCGCGGGCAGCCGTTCACGGCCTCGGTCACCGACGGGGCCTGGCTGCACGTCACCACCGCCTCGGGCGTTACCGGCTGGGTTGACGACGGCGACCTCCGTCGTGACGACCTGCTTCGCCCGAACTGATCCGCCCGTACGTTCCCTTCATTCCAGGAGCCCCTTTCGTGTCCGACATCCCCGACGTCTTCGACGGCGACGTGCTCGGCCTGTTCGCCGCGCGGATCGAGGCCCAGTTCGGCCTCGGCCTGAACGAGCTGGCCCAGGCCGTCCACGCCGCCCCCCAGGCTCATCCCGGTGCCACCCAGGCGGTCCACTGGTACGGCCTGCTCTCCCAGGCCCAGCAGGTGCTGGACGCTGCCGAAGACGCCCTGGTCGCGGCACTGGACACGGCGGTGGGGGATCAGCTGGACGATCCGGTGATGCAGCTGGCCCACCGGGTGAACCACGCTGTTGCCGCCCGTGACGGCCGGGCCATCACGCTCAGGTTCCTCCTGCAGGCCCCGGCCGAGACGGCCCGCATCCAGCATCGGTTCGGACCCCGGGTGACGACCACGCTGCCCACCCCCGTTCCGGCACAGCCCGCGCGGGTCCGGGGCGGTGTCCGATGAGCGACGGACGCAGGCCCAGCACCCAGGACGCCCGCCTGGAGGGCGTGTTCGGCAGCCCGCTGAACGAGCTCCACGAGCGCGCGGTCCGCCCCGGAGCCTCGCCGGCCCTGGTCCGGGCCCTGGAGCTGCGTGTCTTCCTCGCCCTGGCCGAGGCCCAGGTCGTACGGGTCCGTGACCGCGTTCACGCGGCGATGGCCCCCGACGGGGAGCTGGACTTGCTGAGCTCGGACGCGCTGCGTTTCGACGCCGAGTGGCTGGATGCGGCGCTGGCAGCGCGCAGCGGGTACCGGACCGCACTGGACAAGCTGCTCGCCGCGATGCCACCGCCAGCAGTCCGCCCGCTCGCCACAACGGGTCCGCTCCGGTCGGCAGCCGTGAGCAGCAGTCTCCCGCCGGTCCCCGCGGGGGCTGGAGGCGGAGCGGCAGTCCGGGGAGGCTGAGTGCCCGATCCGTACGCTGCCTCCCGTGCGGCGGGCGAGCGGATCGAAGCCCTCTACGGTCGCCCGGTTGCCGAACTCGGCGCGGACGCCGCACCCGGCAGCATGCGTCACGCCCTGCTCAACAGCTTCGACGCCCTCCAGTACGCCGACCACGCCGTCACCTTCCACGCCGAGCAGCTCCACCGGCTGACTCACCCCGACCGCGCGATCGAATCCGTGGACGTCGGCCACATCGCCGATGCCACCCGCCGCCTGGCCCACGCCGTCACCGTCCGCGACTCACACGCCCAGGTCCTCGGCGACGTGCTGAACAGTCTGGTCCGCGTCCCCGACGTCACCTCCCCGGCATCCGCCGCGCCCCAGGCTCCTGCCGTCGCACCGGCCGCGCCCTCCGAGCCCGCGCGCTCGCGCTGACCCTCCCTCCTTTCCCTTCTTCTCCACCATCCCTGTCTGGAGTTCTCGCCTTGGCCGCTGCCCGCCTGCCCTCTACCGACCTGCCCCGCGTAGCCGAGGCGCTGGAGATGATCGCGCCGCGCTGGAGCGTGTGGGTGCTGATGACGCTGGCCTCCCAGCCCGGCCCGCTGCGCTACACCAAGCTCAAGGAGCACCTGCCGTGGCTCGGCGACGGCCAGCTCCACCCCCGGCTGCGGGCGCTGTCCGATGCCGGACTCGTCGAACGCACCGCCCAGACCCGCCTGCACGTGACCTACGGCCTGACCGCCCGCGGCCGGGAACTGATGCCCTCCCTGACCGCCCTGGCGGGCTGGGGCGATGCGCACCTGGAGAAGACCCTCGTCCTCAACCGCGTGACCGGGAAGACCGAACCGGAGAGGATCTCGGCCGCGCAGAACGCCGAGGACACCCTCGCCGTGATCGGCCACCGGCACGCCACCGTGCTGCTGTGGACCCTCAAGGCCCGCGGGACCACGACCATGGCCGCGCTCTCCGCCGAGGCGATGGCCGACCACAGTCCCAGCGCGATCTACTCGCCGATCCGCCGGCTCATCGACGACGGCATCGTCTCCGTCTCCCGCGATGACGTCGCCTCCCTGCAGCTGACCGCCCCGGGCCAGGCTCTCGCCCCGATCTACCGGGCCCTGTCGTCTTGGGCCACCGCCCGCCCGCTCCCGGACGCCGAGACCCACCCGGTGTGGGGCGCACCCCGTATCCCGGCCGCCGCCCGCTCAGGGCAGTGGGCGGCTCACCAGGCCCGAAAGACCAGCCAGGCCGTCGCCGTGCGCCAGCCGCCGGCCCCCGCCCCGGCCACCGCCTGGCGGCCCGGCGAGCTGTTCTCCGCAGCCACCAGCGGCCCGAGCCGATGAACCCCCGCCGCTCCCTGCCACCTTCCGGCCGCCCGCCGCCGGTACCCCCTTCGCTTCCGGCGCCCTGGCGCTGAGCCCTGACGGAAAGCCTCGCCCGTTGACCGCTCGCTCGACCGCAACCGTTCCATCGGCCACGTACGGGGCCGTACTGGGCAGCCGGTACGTGGCCCGTCTGCTGGGCGGCACCCTGATCGGGCGCCTGCCCAACGGGATGGTCCCCGTCTCGCTGGTCTTGTGGATCACTGCGGGCGGCGGGTCGCTTGCCTTCGCCGGTCTCCTCGCCGCGCTCTACGGGCTGGCCTCGGGCCTCTCGCAGCCGGTCAAGGGGCGCCTCATGGACAAGTACGGGCAGACCCGCGTCTCCGTTCCGGCCGTCCTGCTCAACTCCTCCTGCCTGGTGGCGCTCCCGTGGATCGGGGCGGACGGACAGCCGGCAGCCGTGACCGCGGTCGTGGGGTTCGCGGGGCTGATCACCCCACCGCTGGAGGCCGGCCTGCGCGCGTTGTGGCCGACGGTCTTGCCCGATGCGGGGCGACGCCGCGTCGTGCAGGCCCTCGACACCGGCTCCCAGGGGCTGCTCTACATCGTGGGCCCCCTGCTCGCCTCGTGGCTGGCGACCGCGCACAACCCCGACACCGCCCTGTGGGCCACCGCTGTCCTCGGGCTCGCGGGATCGGCCATCGTCCTGAGCGCCGCCCCGTCGAGGTACTGGCGCCCGGCCACAGACGGGCCTTCGGGCACCGGACGGCTGGTGAGCGCGGGCTTGGTCCTGCTGTTCACCGCACTGGCCGGGACCGGGTTCGCACTCGGCGCGATGAACGTCTGGGCTGCGGACATGGCCGCCATGCACCACATCCCCACGCTCTCCGGGGTGTTGCCGGCCGCGTTCTCCACCGGCAGCTTCCTGGGCGGACTGGTCTACGCCCGCAGGACGTGGCCCGGCACCACGACCACCCAACTGATCACCACCAGCACCTTGTTCCTTCTCGGCTGGTTGCCCCTGCTGGCCGATCCTGAACCCCGAGCGGCCGTCGCCCTCGCCGGGATACCGGGGCTGTTCCTCACGTTGATCATCACCAATGGCTTCCACACGGTGGACGCCCTCGCCCCCGCCTCCCGCACCACCGAGGCGTACGCCTGGCTGATCCTGGCGGTCGGCACGGGACAGGCCGCCGGCACCGCGCTCGCCGGAGCCCTCTCGCACAGCCCGCAGGTCCTCGCCGCCCTGCCCGCGGCAGGCGCCGCCACCGCGCTGACCGTGCTGATCGTGGCCCGCCCCAAGCTCGGCCCCGGCCGTCGCCTGGGCCGCCACCGGCGTCCGCGCCGCTCCCGGCAGCACGCCCCGGCCCCTCACGAAGCATTCCCCGCGCCCGCTCACGGCCCTGGCCACTAACGGCCGTTGCCGCCCGGACCGTCGGTCACCACCCCGGTGGTCCGGCCCCCGAACGTATCCGTCCCACGCTCCCCGGAATCACGATGCCTCCCAAGCACGCCGCCCTGCGGCCACCCACCGGCCGACACGTCCGCGTCCCCGCCTTCGGACCCGTACGCGGTGTCTACGTCCCGCGCACCGCCGATGCCGGCGCCTTCGCGATGAGTACGTACGGCATCCCGCTGCTGGTCCTGGCCGTCACTGACTCGGCCACGCTGACCGGTATCGCCTTCATGCTCGAATGGGTGCCCCGCCTCGGCGCGTTCGCCCTCGCCGGTGCCGCCGTGGACCGCTTCGGTAGCACCCGCGTCCTGCGCATCGCCTCGGTCCTGCGCGCGCTCGTCGTCCTGGCCGCCGCCCTCGTGCTCCCCACCGTTGACGGCACGGCCGCCATCGCCACGGTCATGCTGCTCGCCGCGTTGACCGGCGTCCTCACGGAGTTCTCCTACATCGCGGCCGAGACCGCGGGCGGCGCCGCGAGCCGGGACGCCGGAGGCCACGCCCACCGCGTCCAGGCTGTCCTGCTGGGCATCGACCAGGGCGCCACGCTGGCCGGCCCGGCCCTGGCCGGTGTCCTGCTGCAGTACAGCGGCGCGACCGGGATGCTCCTGACCATCGCCGTCTGCTCCCTGCTCGGGGCGGCCCTGGCCCCCCGACAGCGCCCCGCCTGGCCCCAGGATGCTCCGGTCCCCGTCGCCCAGGGACTCCAGATCGGATGGCGGACCCTGCGCTCGCTGCCCGCTCTGGGCTGGCTGTGCGTCGGGCTTGTGCTCTCCAACACCGCGATCGGCCTCGTGCAGGCCGCCGGGCCTGTCCTGGTCATCCAGCAACTCGGCGGCACCAGCAGCCAGGTCGGCCTCGTCTGGTCGGCAGCCGCCGTCGCCTCCCTGGCCATGGTCGCCCTCGCCCGGTTCGCGATCGACCGGGCCGGTCTGTGGCCGGTCGGCGCCACCGCAGCCGCACTCGCCTCCCTGGCCTGCCTGGCACTGGCCGCCGCCGACACCTACACCACCTTCCTGGTCCTGGTGGCGCTGCTGATGGCCGGCGAGGCCGGCATGACCGTGGTGCTGCGCACCCTGCGCGCCCATCTCGTCCCCGCCGAGGTATTCGGCAGCACCCTCTCCCTGATCATCCTGCTGCTGCTTGCTCCGTTCCCCCTCGCTGGAGCCCTGGTCGCGCTCACCCCGCCTGACCTGCTCGGCCACGCCATCGCCGCCTGCGCCGTCCTGCAGGCCGCAGGTCTTGCCGTGTCCTTCGCGAAACTCCGCACCCATCCGGCCACCCGCCGGACGGTCCCCGCCTGACCGCCCCAGCCACCGAACCCTCGAAAAGGACCACGATGCCCTCGACCTCCGACTCTCCCCAGCCGCAGCACCGACGCCTGCGCCTGCGCGAAGTCGCCGACCTCGACGACACGGCGTTCACCGACTACCTGCAGGACCGTTTCGATCACCTGGTGGCGGCCGCGATAGCCGACGCCGCCGGCTACCTGCGCCCCGCCCAGCAGGACCTCCTCCACGCTCCCGGCCTTCTGCACGACCTGCGCGATGCGCTCACCTTCGCCGAGGGCGACCTGCAGGTTGCTGTCGAGCGGATGACCTACCGCCGAGACCTCCGCGCCGCCCGTACCTCCCGCCAGCTGCGGCAGGTACGCACTGCCCTCCACCAGGTCCACCGGGAAGCCGCTGCGCTGCGCCGAGCCGAAGCTCGTACGCGGGACGCTGCCGCGGGGACTCCGGCCACCGATACGGTCACCACCGCCCGCGGCTGGCTCGCCCACGCCTACCCGGCCCGCTTCGCCCAGCTCCTCGCCCAGGCCCAGGCCGACGCGGGCCTGCCCGCACGCCCGCTCGCCAAGGACATCTTCGACACCATCGAGGAGGGCTGGGC
This sequence comes from Streptomyces sp. NPDC043896, assembly GCF_056435605.1. Lineage (NCBI taxonomy): Bacteria > Bacillati > Actinomycetota > Actinomycetes > Kitasatosporales > Streptomycetaceae > Streptomyces > Streptomyces sp. NPDC043896. The sequence continues at coordinate 94,808 of NZ_JBWKEE010000010.1, read as the reverse complement.
CGACGGTCACCTCACCGCCCCCAGCACGCCGGGCGTGGAGCAGATGCTGGCCAGGGGAGTTGTGGCCTTCCGCAGCGCCGCCGCTGACGACGCCCGCAACCAGAACGACCGTGACCCCGCGCTCCGCCACCCGCTGCTGCAGCGGCGCTGGAACACGGCACTGGAAGAACTCGCCACCCTGACCGTGCCGGTGGCCCACGCCTCCAGCCCCACCGCCCTGGGGGCCCTGCCCGGCGCCTTCTCCCACACGCCCGAACAGGACGCATTCAAGATCCTCAACGCGCGCCGGTTCCTGGTCGCCATCTGGCAGCGCCGAGCCGAACACACCCGCCTGGTCCGCCAGTACGCGGGGACAGTCACCGACCGGCGCCGCGTCGCTCCCGACCACGACCTTCGATCCCAGGCCCTGGACGCCGCCCTCGACCGCCTCGTCGCCGAGCACCCGGCCGCCGCCGCCCGGATCCTGGCCCGGCTCCGCCCGTACGCCGCCGCGGACGGCAGGCTCCAGGAGGACGTCTTCACCCCGGCCCTGCGCGCCCAGGCCAAGCGCGAGGTCCTCGCCGACCTGGCCGCCATCCGCAGGCCGGACGTCGTCCTGCCCTCCGTGATCGTGCCCCGCCCGGTCCTCGCCGCCACCGCTGCCCTCGCAGCCCGCTGACCGACACCCCTTCCGCCCTGGAGACGCCCTTGCCCGCACCCGCCCCCCGAACCACCGCCGCTCCCGTGGACGGCGATGTTCACGTCACGCCCCGATACCTCGCCGGATCACCCGGCCACGGCGATGTCGGCTTCGCGCCTGTCGCGCACTGGCCCCACCACCACCTCGACGAAGGCCCGCACCAGCTCGTCGTGACCAGCCCGGACCACCGCATCCGGATCGGCTGGGCCGGAGACGACTACGACCTGTGGACCATCAGCGCCGCGCCGGACGCCGTCTCCGGGCCCCAGTGGACCGCGATTGTCAACCAGAACACCCCGCCCGAGCTCGTCGCGGCCCTGACCGCCGCGCTCGCCCAGGACTGGGCCGACGGCCAGGACCGCTTCCTCACGGCCCCCTCGCCGACCTGGCGCGACGGCGTGGCACCGCTGGTCGCGGCCGGCTGGGAGCGTTCGGGAGCTGCTGAGCTGGGCACCGTGGAACTCGATTCCCCCGACGGCAACGCGGGGGTCTACATCAACCGCTCGCGCCGCGACCTGGAGCACGGAACGCAGCTGTGGGCCGGCCCTGCGGGCTGGGGCACCCGCGCGGACATCACCTTCAGCCCCCGTACGCCCTCCCACCTCATCGCGGCCACGGCGGCAGCCTTCACCGATCCGACTCCCGCGGCCCGCTGGCGTCAGAGCCTCCACCCCAAGCTCGCCGCCCTCGCCCAGCTCACGCCCGTCGTACCGCCCCGACCGCCGGTGTCCACCCCCCGCGACCTCCGCCCCCGCCTCGGAGTCCGTCCGCCCGTCCCGATCGGCAGCGTGCCGCGCTGGAGCACCGCCACCACACCCTCCGCCGCCCTGCCCGCGCGCCCCGCCGCCCGACGCTGACTGACCAACGAGGAAGCCCTGTGCCCCTGTTCACCGAGCAGCTGTTCGCCGACCACCTCACGCTGCCGTACCCCGAGGCCACTGTCGTCGGCGATGCCTACTACGCAGCCCCCGTGCCGGACCTCCCGCTGCGTCTGCGCATCGACTTCGCCCCCACGATCCGCTCCGGGCGCTACGACGGGCTGCGCCTGCAGGTCGTCCACCTGGAACAGGGGCGCATCGACACCGCCGTACTGTCCTTCGCTGACTACGGTGCCTTCGAGGCCCGCGACCGGCGCTGCGACAGGAAGCCCGGCCAGGACGGGTACGGCGCCTTCACCGACTGGAACCACAGCGAGCACCCGCCGTGGGCCGGCATCGCCGTCACCCGGCTGCGAGCCGCGATCGGCCAGTACGTACGCCTGTGGATCCCCGGCGCCCCGCCGGTACGCACCGGCCCGCATCCTGTCACGGCTCCGGTGCCGCAGGCACGGACCTCCCCGTCCCGGGCTCGGTAGGCGGATCCCTCCCACCAGGCTGCCGCCGCCTGCCCGCGGCATCCGCTAACGCACCTGCGTCCGCGCCCTCATCCCCTTCTCCACCGACAGGACCTCTTCGCACATATGAGCCTTCGTTTCGCCCGACCCGCTCACCTAGCCGTTGCCGTCGCGGCTCTGGCCGCGGGCACCCTGCTGCCCGCGCAGGCCATGGCCACCCCGGACGCCCCCGCGGTACTGGGCCCCGGCTACACCATCCCGGACTCCGAAGGACACGCCGCCTCCAGCCACATCGGCGCCTACGGCCCGCCCGGCCCGGCCGTCCACGGCGACACCGAGACCTACTGTGCCGACCCCGAGCGCAAGGGCCCGGCCGACGCCGGAGGCTACGGCGACCCGCAGCCGGTCCCGTCCTGGACGTCGTCGGTGACCGGGAAGCCCGTCACCAAGGAGAACCTGGCACAGGCCGCCTACGTGATCGGCAAGTACGGGCAGACCCGCGACAACGCCCAGGCCGCCGCGGTGGACGCCGTGGTGTACGAGTACCTGGCCGGCGGTACCTACGCCCTCGACGGCGAACGCGGCAAGCAGCGCCTGGCCTACCCGGTCGTCTCGCCGACCGCCCGCACCCTCGCCCAGGGCTACGTCGCCGAGGCCAAGAAGCTCGCTGGCCCCTACACCCTCCAGATCACGCCGTCGGTGAAGACCACCACCGCCGGGACAAAGGTCACCGTCGCGGTCAAGATCACCACCACCGCCGGCATACCGGTCCCGAAGATCGCCGTCACGCTCTCCGAGTCGGGCTCCGGCACAGCCTCCGGCAAGGTCACCACCAACGACAACGGCACGGGCGCCTGGGAGTTCACCGCCGAGAAGCCGGGGACCGCCAGCGTCACCGCGACGGCCGAGGGACTGCCCGCCGTCGGATTGCAGGTCCTCACGCCCAAGAACCCGGCCGCCCAGCGGATGCTGCTCGCGGGGGGCACCACCAGCATCGAGGACTCCGCCGCCATCACTGTCGGCGAGGCCACCGGCGGCGTGACGATCCGCAAGAAGGACCCCGAAGGCGCCCGCCTGGTCGGCGCCGCGTTCCAGCTCTTGGACTCCGACGGCAAACAGCTCGCCGCGGGCAAGACAGATGAACAGGGCAACCTCGTCTTCGACAAGCTCTCCGCCGGCACCTACCGGCTGCGCGAGACCTCCTCCGGCAGCCCCGTCCACGACCTGGTCCCCGAACAGATCATCACGATCACCGCCGGACGCACCGCCCAGGCCAACCCCCTCGACCTCGTCGACCCGTTCAAGAAGGCCCGCCTGTCGGTGAAGAAGACCGACAAGAACACCGGCAAGACCCTGCCGGGCGCGGTCATCGCCATCCGCGCCGACGAGACGGACAAGACCGGCAAGCACACCCCCGGCAAGGTGATCACCAGCCTCACCACCGGGACCGACGGCGCCGCGACGATCCCCCTCGACGTCACGCTCAAGGCGGGCACCCGCTACTGGGCCGGCGAGACCAAGGCCCCCGACGGCTACCAACTCGACACCACACCGGTCGCGTTCACCGCCCGGCCCGGCGCCGACGTCACCGTCACCCTCGCCGACAAGCCCACCCCGACCACGCCGCCGAGCCCGAGCACCCCGCCCGCGACACCTCCGGCCACCACCCCGCCGACGACGCCGCCCGGATCCCTCGCCCACACCGGCGCCGACGCCACCACCTGGCTGGCCGGCGGAGCCACCGTCCTGCTCGCCGCAGGCGGCGGCCTCTACCTGATCAACCGCCGCCGCCGTACGGGCGAAGCCCCCAGCTGACCCCCGGCGCTGCCGGGCCCGACTTCGGAGCCCGCGCCACACCGTCCCGCACCGCCTGATCCCGCCCGGAGCACCCCTTCATGAAGCACCACCCCCTCCTCTTCACCGCGCTCGCCCTGACCGCCACCACCGTCCTGACAGGCCCGGCCACCACCGCCACCGCAGCCCCCTCCCCGTCCGCCGAAGCTCCCAACGGCCAGGGCAACCCCGCGTCGGCGGACAAGGCAGGACTGCGCATCGTCAAGACGGACCCCGAAGGCCAGCCCGCCGCCGGAGCCTCCTTCCAACTGCTCGACTCCGCTGGCAAGACGCTCGCCGAGGGCAAGACCAGCGCCGACGGAACCCTGGCTTTCTCCGACCTCGCCCCCGGCGTCGTACGCCTCAAGGAGACCGCCTCCGGCAGCCCCCTGCTGGGCAACGTCCCCGACCAGGACGTCGTCGTCGCGCCCGGCGAGCCCAAGGTCCTGGCGATCACCGACCCGTACAAGTCCGCCAGCCTGACCCTCAAGGTCACCGACAAGGCCACCGGCAAGGGCCTGGCCGGAGCCGTCGTCAACATTGCCCCGAAGGACGCCAAGGACGACAAGGGCGCCTTCGCCCTCACCACCGGCCCGGACGGCACCGCCAAGGCTCCCCTCCCCGTCGGCAAGAAGACCGGCAGCGCCTACACCGCCACGGAGACCAAGGCCCCGGACGGCTACCGGCTGGAGACCACCCCGGTAGAGATCACGGCCAAGCCCGGTGCCGAGACCACCGCGGCCTTCACGAACGCGGCCACAGCCAAGCCCACCGAGGAACCGACCGGGAAGCCGACGGCCCAGCCCACCGGTGACCCCACCTCCCAGCCCACGCCGACCAGCTCGTCCTCGACCGGCACCGGGGAGCCGACCGATGCCGCATCCCCCTCCAGCAGCCCGGAAATCGGCACAGCCACCTCGACCCCCTCCGCACCGGATGCCAAGCCCGAGGGCTCCCTCGCCCACACCGGCGCCGACAGCACCAATGGATGGCTCCTGGCAATCGGTGGCCTTCTCCTCGCCGCCGGAGGCGGCGCCGTCTACGCCGCACGCCGGCGTAAGAACGACGAGGGCGAGACCGGCACCGGGCAGCACCGGCGCACCGACGACAACTAACCTCACCACCACCGGCCCCGGGAACCAGACAGGTTCCCGGGGCGGGCTGCGTTTCGGGGGGTAACGGTCCCCGGTGGGTGGGAGACGATCGAGCTGAGTCGGTCCACAGAGCCCGGCCTTGGACGCTTCAAGGGCCGCGGCCTGGCCGAGCGGTGGTTCGGGTCACCGCCAAGAGCAGGCCGTGCTTGGGCCTCTGCCAACGTGGGAGGACCAGCGCTGTCCTTGCGCCTGCCCCTGCCCTCAATGGCGTTCGACTGCGGACAGGGGGCGTTGACAGCCGGGGGAGCCGGGGAACCGGTTTGGAATGCGCCCGGCCGGTCGTTGCGAGTCGGGCGCTCAATAGCTCAGGCGCTCTTGCTATGCGGGTGGAGTTCGCCCTCCTCGGTGGGCGAGCCCGCCTGCTTCGGCAGCGGGACGACCTTCTTCAAGCACGGCTCCTTGCCGAAAAAGGCCCGATATTTCTCGGGCGTACCGACCTCTCTGACGATCTTCTCGACCCAGGCTGGCGTATATAGGTAGCAGTCGAAGGCCGTGCTGTAGATGCAATAGCGGGCGTCGGTGTCGTACGGCTTCGCGGAGCCCTTCGCGGGACGAACCCCGAGCCGCTGCCACATTTCGAGGTGCTCCCTGTACACACTGAACTCGAAGGGCAGCTGCTCCTCTACGGCCGCGCACACCTCCTTCGGGCGCAGCTTCGCCTTGTCCGCGACCTCTACTTGACGATCTCTGACGATGACGGTGCCCTTACGCCCGGCCTCGACCATGACCTTGCGCTCCTCCTCGGTCAGCTCGTCGAGCTTTACGAAGTCGATCGCCAGGTCGGCGTCGGTCTTTGAACCGACGATGGGCACGAGCCGTACCCGGTAGTCGTACTTCAGATCGTCCAGTACATCCGGGTCTATGGCTGCCTCGAACTTGGCAACCAGATCGCGGGTCTGCTTCGGGAGCTTCTTGGCGGCTGCCTTGAGCTGCTCGCGCCCGTCGGCTGTGAGCGACTGGAGGGAGATCGGGAAGCGAAGCCTGTCGGCGAGGCTGTACTTGGACCCGAAGTGGTCCACCATCTCCTGCTCGTAGTTCATCACGAGCGCCTGAGCTTTGCCGCCCGTGGCGATCTTCAGGTTGTGCTCGTACCGGTGCTCCACCTTGTTGCGGAGCGCGACGAAAAGCTCGGCGTTCAGGCGGACGGGGTCGCCGCTGTTTGGGTAGCGCTCTCTCAGGCACCGTTCCAGGTCCCATGCCTTCGGCTCGCCGTCGATCACGACGTGTTGACCGGTCTTTGGGTCCCTGTAGTGGTAGTCGATCTTGGCCTTGTGGAATTCCGCGTGAATCAGGTAGTGCCACGCCTTGTGCATGTGCGTCAGGAAGTCGGAGTAGTCGCCCGTCGAGCAGTTCCACTCGTCGACTGCCTTCAGGGCATGGCGCTGCGACTCCGTGAGGATGTGGTGCCAGCGAGCGTGTGCCATAGCGTGCGTCCTTCTCGTTTCTGTGAAGGATCACATTCACGGCAGCCCCGGGACAAGCAGAATTTCTCACGGGTCACCACCGGCATCGGGGCGATCGCGAGGCATAGCCGCCGCAGGTGTGAGACGGCCGTGGACCACGTGGTCAGTGCGAGCCGCTCGACTTGCTTCTCTGTCCAAGGACACGGTTCGCCGGTGGCAGACAGGAAAGATCCCGCGATGACTGGTGCAATGTTGCAGCGCATGTCAACCTAGACGACCTTCCCCAAGACTTGTGGTTTCCGCAGGTCAGATAGGTGGTGCTAATGACGGTGGAGCTTGCGAGTGCTGGGTTTCGCACCACGATCGAGAAGTTGCGACTGCATACCTGGCTTCTGGGGCCCGGCCAGCCGACCGAGGTCATCGACTGTTTCCCCGAGGCGAACGGCGACTTCACCCTCATCGTCGACGACCGGGCCGACACCCACATCTCTTCGGCCGACGGCCGGCTCTACCTCGGCTGGTTTCCCGAAGGCCGGCCCGGAGCTGAGGATGAGGGCTGGGTTCTGGCCGTCACCGGCACTGCGAAGGTTCCCGGCTACCGCGTGGTCTTCGATCCGCAGACCCCGGCACGGCTCGTGGCCGCTACCGTTTCCGAGGTGCTCGCCACCGCTCGCCGGCAGCGCTGACCCTCCGCCGCCTTGCGGCCGGGGCCTCTGCCTCCCGTCCTCCAGCGGCTCGCCCGTCTTCCCGTAGTCCGTTCCCGCGGACTGCGCGGCGCATTCCGTATCCGAATCCGACACAGCGCTTTCCACCCGTGAGGAGAACCGTGGCCCCCCAGCCCGAGCCCGGCGCCGAGATGACCGTCGCCGACCTGATCAAGCACCTGTCCGCGGTAGACCCCTCAGCCCGGGTCCGGCTCGCGATCAACCCCTTCTTTCCTATGGCCCACAAGATGGGTGCCGTGACCGTGGACACGGACCCGGACGGGCGACCGATCGTCTATCTCGCCGAGGACGCGGAGGCAGTGCAGTACGGGTATCTCCCCAGGCCGGTCGCCGAGGCCCTTACCTGGATGCCGCCGATCGAGCCGCCTGCACGGGGCCGACGGCTGCGCGCCGTTTCCGACGACGATACGAGCCGCGACACCCCCTGACGACAAGGAGCGCACTTCTGCCCCCGTCCCCTGACTTCCCTTCCTTTCTTGCGTACTGGGTCACCCCGCGCCATCTCGCTGGCGACGACGGCCTCCTTGCCGACCAGGTCGGCTCCCACCTCGCTGCTGCGGGCTGGACCAGCCTCACCCTCGTCCGAGGCCGACGTGAGCCCGACGAGTCCGACGACGCCCGGCAGGTTCTTCGCAGCACCGTCCTGTACGTCGCTCCGGACGCACTGAGCTGGGCGCAGTGGGTGCTGGCCGACGAGCCGATCCTCTTGGGCGATCAGCCGGTGGCATGGACGGTCTCGGCCCGCGCCACCCCCGCCAGCCTTCCCCAGTGGAATGCGTACTTCTCCGCCGGCACCCCGCCCGAGGCCGTCACCGACTTCCTGCTCGCCCTGGAGGACCGCCCGGATCCCGCCCACGGCTACGCCGGGCCGCAGGTCGTTCTCGACGCGCTGGCGGACAGCGGCTGGGTCCGCGACATCGACACCCCCAGCGCCATGTCCGACCCACGGCTGGCCGCCAGCATGGTCTTGACGACCTTGCCGGACGAGGGCATCCAGGACGGCGACCCGCTCGTCCTCGATCCCGAGACAGAAGCGGCGGGATGGCAGGCATGGTGCGAACCGAGGATGGGCGCCGGGCTCCTGTGGGCCGCCATGTTCTCCGCCAGCACGCCACATGATCTCGTTGCCGCCTTCGCCGCCTCTCTGTCCTCACCCGCACCGGTGCTGCGCCACACCCTGCCGGAGAGCAGCGAGGGCCAGCTCACCGTGCAACCGACTGTCTGATACGCCGACGGCCGGACCCCAATGGGTCCGGCCGTCGGCCTTTTGCGTTGTAGTACGGTCACGCAGTCGGCCAGGCGGCGACGGCGGCCTTGACTGTTGGTCAGCGGCCGTGGCCCGGGACACCTCCGCGCGGCTCATCACCGGGCTTGTGCCAGTGCACAGCCGGGAGAACCCCGGCTGCGGCCAGCCTTTCCGTGAGATAGGCAGCACGGGTACGGACGCCGGAGCGGCGCACCGCTTGGGCGTTGGCGGCGCCGAGCAGGGACTGCAGCTCGGCGAACGCCGCCGTGGCTCGCTCGCCTTCCGGAAGCGCGATTTCACCGCTGCGCCCGGTGGACCTGGCGCCAATGATCTGGCCCAGGTCTCCTCCTAGGGCAGCGAGCGCCACCATCAGCCGCACCTGCGGATCAGCGGTGGCCGCGAGACGGGCGAGGGCCTCGGCGGACACGAACTCGGTCACGGAACCTCCAAATAGAAGAATGAAGGGGACGGGGGGCTCAGCGGGCTGTTGCCTTGGCCAGGGCGGTCTGCGCGTGGACCGTGACTTCAGCCGGGCTACCGGAGACGACGAGGAGCACGGCACCGGCGCGAATCACGGTCTGCTGGACGATGATGCGCCGCCCGCCGGCGGCGACGGTGAGGACCTGCCCCCACTGCTCGTCACCGAGATGGGCCACCGGCACCGTCTGGGTGCGGACCTCTGCCACGGTGGTGGCGGTGACCAGCTGGTACGACGGGCAGGCGCCCATCGCGGTCATGATCCGCCCGGCCTCCGAGGAAAGGTCCTTGGGCGGTGCGGAGTACAGCTCCTCGGTCAGCTGGGTGCCGCCGGTGCCGGTGAAGACTCGCTTCCCCTGGTTCGGGAACATCGCGTACGGGTTGTCCGCGGCGCTGCCCAGCTGTTCCAGCTGCGGGCAGCCCTCGACGGACGCCTCGGGCGAAGTCGTGGTTGTGGCGGGGCGCGCGGCGTAGCCGGGGCCGAGATCGTCGGCGGTGAGCAGCCGGTCCGCCAGCCGCTCCGACGGCAGCACTTCGTGGTCGGCGGCGGTGGGTACGTGCGTCTCCGCCTGCGCCGCGGCGGGCGCGCTGTCGGAGGGCGAGGCGGAACAGCCGGTCAGGGCTCAGAGGGCGAGGCAGGTGTTGGTGAGGATGGCGGAATGGCGCAGGCGCATACGGGTTCCCTGGGTCGGATGCGAGTGGGCTGACCGTGGCCGCCTCCTCGGAGCGGCAGGGCAGGAATGCAGGGGGTCCAGGGGCGCGGTGCCGGATCATTGGTCGAGGGTGCGCAGGCCTTCCTCGAGCGTGCCGAACTTGCCCTTGCTCGGTCCGCTGTTGCGGTTGTACCAGGCCACGTCCAGGCGGGGCTCCAGGGTCTCGTGGCCAGCGCGGCAGCGCAGCCAGATCCGGCCTTGGGTGCACAGGATCACCCAGTCCCGATACGACGCGCACTGCGTGCAGGCTCGGACCTCACCGTCGACGACCAGGGGGCGCCGCCATGGCATGAACCGGCCGGCCAGCTCGTCGTCGGTGTCCATCCGGAAGTCCGGCGGCAGGAAGTCGTCCACTACGGGAGCGGCCGGAGCGGGTTCGGGCGCCGGCTGGGCGGCTTCGGGCCACTGCGGCTCCGGGTACGCCAGCCACGGGACACCCGCCGGCCCCATCTCCCCACGCTTCTGCTTCGACTTCCTGCGACCGAACACTTGGGCTCCCCTCCCAGAGTTGGCTCCCCGCACCCGGCGGCGGGTCATGAAGCGTGCCCCACCGCCCCCAGCTGCGGCAACTCACGAATTCCTGAAAGCCCGGTCACCTCCTGCGGCGCTGCGGGCCCTTCGCGGCCGGGTTCCCGGCCTTCCGCCCTGCGGAGTCCGACCGGACGGAGCCGCCGTCGGGCATCGGCGTCGCCTGGGCGTCGGCCGGCAGGTCCGCGGCGCGGCGCAGCCGCCACACCAGCACGTCGGACAGCGACTCGGCGCTCGCTAGCTCCCGGCGGGCCGCCGCATCAGCCAGCAGAGCGGTGGCGTCGTACCCGGCCGCCTCGGCGTCGGCCAGGGTCGCCGCCAGCGCCGCCCACCCGGCCTCCGCCAGGACCTGCTCCGCCAACGCCGACGGCAGAGCTTCCCGGACCCGGAGGACCTGTCGGCGGAGCACCGGAAGAGCCAGCGACCGGCCCCGTACGGCCAGCACACCCATCGGCTGCGCGGCGACGGTCCGGTAGGCCGTGCGCAGGTGCTCGGCGGCCAGCTGGGCGGCGGCGGCCTGCTGTGCGTGTGCCTTCTTCCCGTGCCAGTGCGCGGCCACGGTCACCATGAAGAACACGGCGTCGATCACCATGGCAGTCGTCGCCCCGTCCTCCCCCCGCCCGAGTGCCGGACCGCTGTAGACGAGGTCGCGGGCAGCCTGGCGAAGGGCCCGGTCGTGACCGCGTTCGGCCCGCACGTGGGAGCGGGAGGCCCGCTCGAAGACGAAGGCAGCTTCTCGCAGTTCGCGCCGGGTGTGGGCGGCGGACGTCTTCGCGAGCGCGTCCAGGACCTCACCAGCAGCCGCGATGTACGCCGCGGCCACCCCGTCGTCCGCCCCGTCCATGACCAGCACCGCCTGCCACAGAGCCTTGCTCGCCCGGCGCCGCGCCGATGCCGGCCCCGACCTCACCGTCTGCTCAGCGACCCGGCCACCAGTCCGGCGGCCGGACCAGCGCTCCCGGATCCGCGGCAGGGACAGGTCCGGGCCCAACTTTGAGCCGGGGTAGAAGACCGGTTCTCCTTGGGCGTTGACGTCTCCGGGCAGCGAGACCGTGTACCCCAGGAGGTCACCGGACGGTGCGACGCGCGTGCGCACCAGAACGCCGGCGGCGCCCAGGCGGTCGAAGAACTCCTTCTCGCTCTCGGCTCCGGCCACGGCCCGCCGGACGGTCTCGCGTAGTTCCTCTCGGGCGGTGCGCTCGCGGCCCTGGCGGGCGGCCTTGTGGCGTTCGGCGCTGGTGGGCCGCTTGGAGGCGGTGCCGTCACCTGGGTTGAGGCGGCGCAGTCCCAGTTCCTCTTCCAGGCGGCGGGCCTCGGCCTGGACGCGGACGGCGTCGAAGTCGAGTTCCGGCCGGTTGCCGTCCTCGCGCACCAAGGTGGCCAGGATGTGGATGTGGTCGTCCGCGTGCCGTACGGCGACCCAGCGGCAGCCGGAGCCTTGGTCGGGGTCGTCGATGCCGGCTGCGGCGACCATGCGGCGGGCGACGTCGCCCCATTCCTCGTCGGACAGGGTCCGGTCGGTGGGGCCGTTGCGCACTGACAGGTGCCATACGTGCTTCGTCGGCCGCTCGTCTTCGGCGAGCAGGGCCAGGGGCTGGTCGAGGAGTTGCTGGAGCTGCTTGTAGGTGACCTCCGCATCGCGGCCGGGGTCGGGGGCGCCATGGTCCCAGGAAGCCACCAGGTGAGGGTCGACGTGCTCCTCGGCTCTGCCCGGTCCGTACAAGTAGTACAGGAGGCCGATGGTGCGCTGCCCGCGCTTGTGGATCTTCGGGACCATGGTGGTGTGGAGTCCTAGGTGTGTTCGAGGAGCTGGTCGGTGGCGTCCTGGACGCGGGCGGATGCCTGGTGGACCGCGTCGAGCACGGCGTCGAGCTGGGCGTCGGGCGGCTGGGTACCGGAGTTGATCGCGCGGGTCAGCTGGTTCAGGTTGTTGCCGATCTGCCCGAGGTGCCGGCGCGCGGCGAACAGCTCGGCGACCATCTCGCGGCGCCCTGCGATGGCCGCGGCGCTAGTCTGCGGATCGCGGCAGGCGCTGAGGGCGGCGCGGGCGAAGAAGCCGGCGAGGGTGACGCCGGCTGTCTTGGCGGCGGTCGCGACGAGCGCGACCTCGTCGTCGCTCATACGGACACTGCACACGTTGGGGCGCTGACGGCGCTTGTACGTACGGCGTCGCGTACGGGCGACTGCGGGTGCTGACGCGGCTTCGTGCGTGGGCTGTTGATCCCCTGCTGGCTGCGATCCGCCCTCGGTCGCAGCCTCCTCGTCAGGCGTCCCCCGGCGCCGGACGAGGCCCTGCCCCCCAGGGGCAGGGAACCCTTTGGACACTCCGCCGATGGTGGAGTGTCCAAAGGGATAACTTGCTCCTCCTGGGAGCGACTTGTCGTCGGGGGAACCGTCGTCACGGCTGGGGGGTTCGGCCGCCCTGAAGGGCTGGTCCCGCTCTGCTTCGGGCGGTGTCTCGACGGAGGTCACGTGCGATTCGGCTCCTTCCGGGAGGCCAGGTGCAGGAACGGGGCGGCGGCCCGGGCGCTGGGCCGGGCCGCCGTACCGGCAGGGGCGCAGCTCACCCACACAGGGGGCAGCGCGTGTAATGGCGGGTGAGGGCCTTGGCCATGTTCTCCTTCACCGCCAGGGCGTGCCGCGTGCTCAACTTCGAGGCGGTGCTGCCCGCGTGACGGGCGGCGTGGTTGCGCAGGAACGTGATGTCGCGCTCGTATCCGGCCTTCAGGTCGGTGAATCGGTCGCACGTTTTCATCGGCGGGTGGCTCCTTCGGAGGATGTGGTGGAGGCGGTGGCAGCCCGAAGCGCGGTAAGGACGGGACCGATGTGCTCGTTGCCGAGGGGGATTCCGCGGGCGCGCATGATGCCCCGCAGCTGCGTCCTGGTGATCTGCTCGTTCCCCTCGGCCGCGAGGACTGCGGGGACGTCCGGGAGGACCAGCTCGACGACCTCGGCCTCGGACAGGCGACGCGGTCCGGTCCGGCGGTCCGACCGTCCGGCATGCACCTTCGCCCGGACGGTCCGGGGGCGAACCAGGTCGGTCCGAGTCTGACGCGGTCCGGGTTTCGGTCCGGGGCGGGGCGGTGCGGTGGGGGTGTCGGTCCGGTCCGGGTTGGGTCCGGTCCGGGTTTCCGTGCGGTCCGGTTGTCCGGCGGTCCGGCTTGGGTCCGGGTCCGGTCCGGGTTTCGGTCCGGGGCGGGGCGGTGCGGTGGGGGTGTCGGTCCGGTCCGGGTTGGGTCCGGCCCGGGTCTCCGTGCGGTCCGGTTGTCCGGCGGTCCCGCTCGGTCCCGGTCCGGTCCGGGTTTCGGCCCGGCTGCTTCGGACGGGCCTGGCGACGCGCTGCTGGATCTGCCTCATCAGGACTCCGAAGGCCAGCATCGCGCCGGTCGGTGGGACCGCTGCGACCAGGTAGTCCAGGAGCGGAACCGGGCCGGCGGTGGTCCCGTTCACGCCTGCCACGTTCAGGGCGATCGATCCGAGCGACCCGACAGCCGTCAGTCCGACCGCCCACCAGTCCGTCACCCTGCGAAGTCCGGCCCGCAGCATGAGCAGTTCGCCGGCGACGATGAACATGTCCAGCGTGGCGGGCCAGGCCCACTGCCGGATGGGCGAGCGGGCCAGGCCGTGTCGCCCTGCGACTTCGGCAAGGTGGGCGTAAGAGAGCCAGAATCCGGCGCCCGTCAGGACGATGATCACTGTCCCGGCAGCGATCAAGGCGTATCGGTCGGCGGTCTCCTCGGTCAAGGGCTCCCTTTCTCCGGGCTCGCTGGGGGATGTGGTGTGCGTCCGCCACTGGTGGGGCGGGCGGGAGGTAGCGTCGGGCAGTTCAGGCCGCCTTCTTCAGTGCGTTGATCAGTTCGTGCGTCTGGACCTGGCGGGGCACCTGGCAGAACGTTTCCTCTGGGGCGGTCTCGCTGCTGGCCTCCTCGCCCTGGTCCGAGGTGTCGGCCTCTTCGCTGTCCGCGGCCGGGACCTTCCAGTACCGGTCGCGGTCGGCCACCGCGTGGCGGGCCTCGCGCAGGAGGTCGCGGGCGTGGTCGAGGTCGACCCCGAGGGCGTAGGCCAGCCGCGATGCGCTCCATCCGCGTACGTGGGCGGCGCGAGAGACGGCGTCGCGTTCAGCGGCGGAGAGGTGGACATCCCGGCCCATGAGGGCGGCGCGGACCCGCTGGTAGTCGAGCCGCTTGGCGACCTTGGCACGCCAGGGCTTGCGTTCTGCCTCGGTCAGCCCGCCCCACAGGCCCCACCGGATGTCGTTGTCCAGGGCGTGGGTGAAGCAGGCCTGGCGTACGGGGCAGGCGCCGCAGAGGGTTTTGGCTTCGGCGATGGCGGTGTGGGCCCGCGGCGCGGGGAAGAACAGCCGGTCGGCTTCGGCAGGGTCGAGGTCGCGGCAGCTCTTCTGGTCGTGCCACGAGATGTCGGCGATGCCGCGCAGGTCAGGGACGGGCTGGGTGTTGGTGGTGATCTTGCGCATGGGATTGGGTCTCCAGGGCATGCCAGGCAGCACGGCGAGACGGTGCGGCACGCGGCGGCGGGTGCCGGCGGACCGGCTCGCGGGCCGGGCGGTGGAAGGTGGTGGGCGCGGCGGGTCAGGCGGCGCGGAAGCGGCGGTCGGGTCCGTCGAGGTGGACCGGGGTACACATGCCGGAAAGGCGGGAGATCACTCGGTCGCCGACCTTGTCCCGCAGCACCGGCTGCCCCTTCGCCATCCCAGGGGTACGCACCGGCGGCAGGTTCGAGGTGACGATCGTCGGCATCTGGTTCTGCGCACGCCAGTTCAGCAGGCGGAAGGTGATCTCCTCGGTCCACTCGGATGCCTTCGCGGCCCCGAGGTCGTCCAGGAGCAGCAGCGGGATCCGCACGATCCGGCGCAGCAGGTACTCCGGATCGGCTCCGCCCCGGGCCCGCATCTCGCCGTAGAGGTCGGCGGCGGTGGTGGCGTGCCAGCGCACCCCGCACCCGGCGGCGGTCAGGGCGCGTATAGCGCCGTACGCCTGGTGCGTCTTTCCGGCGCCGGTCGAGCCCCACAGCAGCAGGCTGCGGCCGTGGGTGATCTCCCGCTGCCCGGGCGTCCCCCAGTGCGGGATCAGCGGGCTCGCCGCGTGGCCCACAGCGCTGTTGGCGATGGTGCGGACCCATTCGGCTACGGCGGGGTGCTCGACCTGGGCCTCGCGGTAGTCGCGCGGGATGCGCAGCTGCGCGGCCTCCAGGGCGGGGATCGCTTCCGGGGTGTCCGCGATGGTGGCGGTGGGGTCGATGCCGCGCTCGGCGAGCTTGCGCTGCATCCAGGCCATTGCGGCGTTGTCGGCGGTCGTCTGCGGGTCGGCGAGGCGGGTGCGGTTCACAGGGCGACTCCGAAGGTGCCGGTGGGCTCGGTGGGGTTGAGGTACGGCGTGTAGGCGGGGGAGGCGCTGGCCCAGAGCCCCGCGCCGGAGGCGGAGGACGGACTCGAGTTCGACGACGGCGCGGGCCCGGCGTTGAGGAGCTCGTTGACCAGGCTCGGCAGGACGCTGGGGTTCAGCCCCTTGGCGCGCAGCCGTTCCAGCGCCGGCCGCAGGACGTCGGGACCGTAGCCCTCGTCCAGCAGCGTGCGGATCTCCTTGCCCAGGTGCCCGAGGACCTTCTTCGGCGGACGCCCTCCGGGGCAGCCGCGCAGGTACTCGGCCATCAAGACCTTCGCTGACCACTCGGTCGCGTCGGCCGCTTCCAGCACCGTTTCCGGGGAGGAGCCGAGCGCGGGCGCCTCGCGCCCCCTACGGGAAGATCCAGGATCCAAGATCCTAGATCCAGACGGTGAGGGCTCAGTGAATGTGGCGCCCATCACGTCGTGCGGTTGGGTCGCACTGCCCTGGCCTGCGGGTTCCCCCGCAGGGCTCGCGTAGGGCGGGGATACGGAAGGCGCAGGCTCGGTCTCGCCATGTTGGGCGGCAGTGGTGCGCGTCACAGCGAGGGAGGGTATGGGCGAATCGGATGGAACGGTTCGCGGGAGTGCTCCGTGAACGCTCACGGAATCGCTCTCGCCCAGCGGCTCGGCGGGCGCCCGGTGGGTGTCGGGGGCCGGCTGTCGGGGGCTGGCCGCCGCCTGGATCTGGGTGTGGCACTGAGGGCGGTCGCACTCCCCGCACGCCTTCGCTGCCTCGTGGGTCGGGCAGCGGGGCAGCCGGGAGTCCGAAGCGCGGTTGATCTTCTGGTGCCGGTCCCAGGTCACGATGTGCAGCCAGGTCTTGCCGTCGCAGCCCGTGTACCGGCACACCAGGCCGGCCTCGGCCAGCTGCTCCAGGTCTCGGGCGACGTGTGCGGGGGTGTGCTCCGGGCGCAGGGCCCACAGCCGCCCCGCGATGATGGCGGAGTGGTCGCGAAACCGGCCGGAGTCGTCCGCCTGGGTCAGCAGCCCGAAGAACGTGAGCACCGCCGTTACGTCGACGGAGGCCAGGTCCTCGGATTCGAAGGCCTCAGGCTTGATGGTGCGAATGCGTGCCATCAGACTTCACCCCGCTCGGTGCCCGGAGCGGGCGGGCGAGCGGTGTCCGCTGCACTGTCCGCGGAGGCGGCCAGAGGGTCCGGCCTTTCGCGCAGGGGCGTGCCCATGCAAAACTCTCCCTGAGTGATGCCGCAGCCGGTGTGCCCCGTAGGAAGGGCCGGCGCGGTGATGACGGGTCTCTCCGGCCGTTGCCTCGGCTGGAGATAAGGCTCTTCGCGTCCGGCGCCCGGGAGTTGCCTCTCCCGGGCGCCGACTGCTTTTACGGACTAGCCGCTCGGTGTGTCCTGCATGCGTTCCCTTCGCCGGTCACCGGATTGCCTCCCGATGGGGGACGACGAACATACGCAGACACCCGCACAAGATCCAGACCTGGCTCTATAGACCGTGAAAGCTTGTAGGAGCCACGCATTTCGGCGATGCGTGAAGGCGGGCAGATGTGGGCCGTTGAGGGGCAGTGTCGCCCGAGCGCACTCCGGACGCGCCGGAAAAGATCTTCAAAAGAGCCCCCACGTTCATGAACCGGCAGGCTGTCGCTCTGTACCGGCTGGTCAGGTCTGGATTTAAGCCCGCAGGCAAAGCCTTCGTCAACGGCATCTCCAAGCCGAATCCACGCGCGTAGATAGATGTGTGGGGAGTGTGGAGGCTAGGTGCATGGTTCTGGCAACACCCTTTATCTGCAAGGGGATTGAGGGTGCGGGGTCGACTTCATGAGAGTGGTCGACGATGCACTGAATGATCATTCGGACCCTTGCAATGAAAACCGGCAAGGATTTGCCGCTTTCTCGATCATGGAGAACTGCAGGTGAGGGAATGTCCAGATTCGTCATGGAAGGCGTCTGGGTGTGGGCGTGCGTGGTTGCACGTTTAACCAAATGTCCTGTGGTCGAGGCCACAAATTGTGGAAAGCCTTCAAGGTCGTCGTATCGTCTTTGTGGGAGACATTCGGCCGGGGGGCCAGCATTCGTGCTGTCCCCTCTTTTTTCATGCCCCCGTCCGGGTGCCGCCCTGGAGACGAGACAAAGGAAGAGCCTCATGGTTGCTCAGGGGATAGTCCCCTTCGGCGATGACCACGCCGGGAACAAGGGCGCGTACGGCGGAGAAATCGCCGGTCAGTTCATGGGGTTCGGCGGCTGGCTGAAGCGATGGCGCCAGGCGGCGGGGATCACCCAGGCCCCGGTGGCCAAGGCCCTCGGTATGGGGGTCCGGACCTACCGCAACGTGGAGAAGGGGGCCGTGCCGCCCCGGTTCACGAAGCCTCAGTGCGAGGCGCTGGCGGACCTGCTCGGGCTCGACAAGAGCGAGCGCCACGCCCTGCTGCTGTACAACATCGGCACCACGCTCGACGGTGACCCCCAGATCGACGCCAGTCCGGAGCTGCGCCGGGCGCTTCGCCTGCTGATCGATAGGCAGATGCCCTCGCCTACGTACCTCACCGACCGCAACTGGAACATCCTCGCGTACAACGCGGCGATGGCCGAGTGGTGGCCCTGGGTCATGGAGCCCCGCGCCAACCTCATGCGCTGGGCCCTGACGAGCCCCGAGGCCCGCACCCAATATCACGGCTGGGAAATGCACGCCGCGGCCTACGTCCGTCTGCTGAAGTTCGCCCAGGCGACCCACAAGGACAACGCCGAGCTCGTCGACCTGATCGCCGAGGTTCGCCAGAACCCCGACGTCGAACGGATCTGGCGCACCGAGGCCGATCTGGAAGCCGACAGGGATGGCCATGTCTTCCGGATGATCATCCCTGCCCTGGGCTGGGAGACCATCGAAGTCGTCTCCCACGTTCTGTACCCGGCGTCGATGCCGCATTGCCGATTCGTGGTGATCACTTGGGTCGAGGCCGAGTCTTCTGATGACGAGACTGACGCCCTGGGAGGCAAGCGCAACGCCTGGGCCCATGCTGAGCCCGGCTCGCCCACGATCCCGCAGCTCTCTGCCCAGGCCGAAGCCGATGCTGCCCGCCGCCGCGCGGCCCGCGCGCTCACTGCCCGCTTGGTCGTCGACAGCGCCGATGAAGCCGCAGCGCTCGCCGGCCCCGACGGCGTCCCGCTCCCAGCGCTCAGCGCGATGGCCGGGCCGGAGTGCCGACTCACCCTGTCGCCCGAGAACCACTCCGTGGTGTGGGCCATCCAGGAAGTCCCTGGAGAGTGGGGCATCACACAGCTGGGGGCCGGCGCCGTCGTCGACCGCATCCCGTCGCCGATCGACAGCTCTGAGGCCCGAGCGGAGCTGAAACTGGTCCTGCGCGCCTCGCTGCCGAACTCCGATCAGGCGGCGCTCAGCCGACTTGATGAGCAGCTGCCTCAGGTGAACCTCCGGGCGGCCCTCATGCGTGAGATCTTCGACGACCTCC
The DNA here is from genome assembly GCF_056435605.1 of Streptomyces sp. NPDC043896. Lineage (NCBI taxonomy): Bacteria > Bacillati > Actinomycetota > Actinomycetes > Kitasatosporales > Streptomycetaceae > Streptomyces > Streptomyces sp. NPDC043896. The sequence continues at coordinate 75,880 of NZ_JBWKEE010000010.1, read as the reverse complement.
AAGAGGGCGAGCACTCGCCCCACTAGCTGGTGTGGCGGGCCGATTGGCCATGAAAAGCAACTTAATGTCACGACTGGCGCTGTCTCCGTGTGGGAGGCAAGGAGCTGGGGCGTGGCCGTCCGGACGGCGGAGTACGTCCGGACGGCCGATCCGCGCAGACCTAGGCCTTACACGACGGAGCGTGCGCCAGTCCGTCCTCGGATCGGCCGGGCGTCTCGAAGCTACGGCAGATTACTCAGCCCTCAGGAGTCACCGTGTCCCGACACATCTACGACTGTCCCGTTCGCTGGTCGGACCTCGACGCGAACGGACACCTCAACAGTTCCCGCTACGGCGTCCTCCTGGAAGAGACCCGGATGCGCATGTTCAGCATGTTGGTCCCCCAGGATCCTGCCGAGCGCCTGGCCCGCAACTTCCTCCTGCGGGAGCAAACCATCCGCTACCAGCACCCGCTGGAGACGTGGGAGACCCCGGTCCGCATCGAAGCCTGGGTAACCGACGTCAGGCGTGTCTCCCTCACCTTCCACTTCGAGGTCAAGGACGACAAGCACACCTACGCCACCGCCACCTCCGTCGTCGCCGGCTACGACTCCATCCGGGGTGGCATCCGCCGCTTCGAGCAGGACGAACTCGACGTGTTCAACAGCTATGCCGACACGACCCAGGCCAGTGCCAACTGAAGCGAGGCCGAGCGGATCACGATCACCGGGTACGGCTCCGGGGCCGGGCGGTTGCGAGCCCTCGATGGAGGTAGATGCTCTCTGGGCCTGGAGTTCCTAGCACCGCCCCAGCGTTCGGCTACGAAGGACCGCGTGTGCCCTGACGAGGTCTTCCGGAGTGTCGACCGCTATACCGTTGTCTGTGACCGCGAGCATCCGTACGCCATGGCCCTGTTCGACGAAGCGCAGCACCTCCACGCTTTCGGCCCGCTCCAGCGGGCCCTGTGGCAGCTGCCGGAAGACGCTGAGAGCCGTTCCCGTGAAGCCGTAGAGCCCTAGCTGGCGCAGGTACCTGGGACGGTCCCCGCGCGGGTAGGGGATCGGTTGCCGGGAGAACATGAGGGCGTTGCCCTCGGCACTGACGACGACCTTGACGACATTGTGGTCGAGTACGGTGGCAGCGGTGGCCAGCTCCGTGTACGCGTTCACTGCGAGCGTTCCGGGCGGCAGGTGCTCCAGGGCCTCGGAGACTGCGTCGATCGCTGTGGAGGACACGAACGGTTCGTCGCCCTGGACGTTGATGTACGCGTCGGCGGGCAGGCGTTCCGCGCACTCCGCGACGCGGTCGGTACCGGTGAGGTGGCGTGCGGTGCGCATGCAGTCGATACCCAGCTTGTGGCATGCCTCCTCGATGCGTTCGTCATCGGTCGCGACGACTACACCATTGAGGCGTGTCGCCTCCATGCAGCGCTGGTGAACGTGCCACAGCATCGGCTTATCCCCGAGCTGCGCCAGGGGCTTTCCCGGAAACCGTGAGGCCCCCCAGCGGCAAGGGATGACGGCAATGTGGCGCCGGGGTGTGGTACTCGGCGGCGCTGGTGCGGACGTACTGCGGGACGCAGACATGTGATCACCTGTCGAAGTGGTCGAACCAGGCCCTGGCGATGGCCTGACGGTCGGGTGCCGGCATGTCGTGGAGGCCGGGTTGGAAGCGCCCCTGGCTGAGGGCCGCGGTGGCGGCGAGTACCTCGGCCTGGACGAGATGGATGTAGGTGCCGACGGCGGCGCCATGCACGAAGTTGACGGCGCCCCCATCAGCGAGGACGTAGAAGTACTGGCCGGTGATTTCGTAGCGAGTCAGATGTTCGCCGACGGTGGTGCGCTGGTAGTGCTGGTCGAGGCTGCCGAGTTCGAGCTCGTCCTCCGAGGACGTCACCGAGGCGAGGTACGCCCCGTTTCGAAGGGCGGAGAAGTCACCCTGGCGAAGGGCTAGGTTGCCGGTGGCGCACAGGACGAGTTCCGCGTCGCGGAGCGCCTCGATCGTCGACCTGCTCGTACGGAACCCCTGGGAGTGTGCCTGCACCCTCTTGACTGGATCGGAGTCGTGCACGGTGACGCGCAGGTCCTGGGCTCGCAAGGTCTGGGCGATGGCCCGGCCGACTTTGCCGAACCCGATGACGCAGGCGTTTCGGCTGGTCAGAATGTCGCCGCGGGCGCGGACGAGGGCATCAGTCGAGAAGACGATGGATCTGCCCACAAGGTGGTCTTCGCAGTCCTTCAGAGGGGAACGGGCCACCGAGACGACCGGGCAGGGCAGGTGGTCGAGTGCCGCGTACCTCTGGTGCCCGTTCTCGGTGTCCTCGACGACGCCGATGACGCGGCCGGAGAACTTCTCCACCAGGGTTTCGAGGCACGGCGCGAAGTAGCCGCCGATGTCCACCAGGACGACGTTCCGGCCGCCGGCCGTGTCTTCCAGGTACTCCAAGGCCCTGGTCGCGTCGGCGAACAGCTCTCGGCTGAGGTCATGGACGGTGAAGGCTTGGCGGACCCGCTCCAGCGTCGGATGGTCGATGGACCTGGGCTTGGGCAGGACGGCACCGACCGCGGACATGGAGGCCATCGCACGAAGGAACGCCGGTCGCTCGGCGAGCAGGTGCGTGATGATCAGTGTGGTGACGTCGTCGCCGGCCGGGAAACGTGCCGCTATCTGCTGGAAGAAGGCGTCCAGTCGCGCCGTCTCAGGGCTTTCCACTGCAACTCCTCTTGGGTGCCCCGCTGGTTAGGCCGCGTGGCCATACAGGGTGGGCTCGGCTGCCAGCGCCTGCATCTGGGCGCGCATGCCGTTGTGGAGGTCGACCTGGGGCTGCCACCCCAGGACCTCTTGGGCGCGGCCAGGGTTGGCGCGGGTGGTGCGAACGTCGCCGCTGCGCGGGTTGTCCTGGTGAACCTGGACCTCGCGCCCGGCGAGGCTGTTGGCGATGTTGATCACTTCGAGTAGGGAGGCGCTCGAACCACCCCCCACGTTGAGTACCCCGTTGGCCGTCGAGACGGAGGATGCTGCGATGGTGGCTGCCACCGCGTCGTCGATATAAGTGAAGTCTCGGCGCTGGTGTCCGTCTCCGTACAGGCGCAGCGGCTGGCCAGTGAGAGCGGCTGTCAGGGCGCGGTGCGTGAACATGTCGGAGCGCTGCCGAGGGCCGTACACGGTGAAGTACCGCAGGGCGACGACGCTGGTGGGGCAGTGGGCCTGGGCGGAGTGCGCGAGGCAGAGCTGCTCCTCGGCCAGTTTCGTGACGGCGTACGGAGAAGTCGGCTGTGGCCGGTCGCTCTCGACGCTCGCGCCGCCGTCGGTGGAGCCGTAGACGCTGGATGAGGAGGCCACCACGAGCCGGGGCACGCCCATGCGGGTGACGGCGTCCATGACGCGGTGGGTGGCGAGGACGTTGGAGGCGAGGTAGTCGCCGAACTTCGTTCCCCAGGACGGGCGTACACCGGGGATGCCAGCCAGATGAAAGACGGCATTCGCGTCGACGAGAAGCGGCTCGATCGCGCAGTTGAGGAGGTCGGCAGTGACGTGTATGTACCCCGGAAGCCCGTGCAGTACGGCGAGGTTGGCTGCGGCAGTGGGGTCGATGCCGGGGTTGCGCCGGTCAACACCGACGACGACGGTGCCGGCCCGAACGAGGGCGTGCGCGAGGTGAGAGCCGATGAAGCCGGCAGTGCCGGTCACCACAGCTCGGCGTGGGACGGCGCTGGTCGGGTGAGACGGTTGCTGTGACAAGGAGAGCTCCAGGAGTGTGTTCCGGGGTGGTTCAGGCGAGCCGGGCCAGAACGGTGCGGCCGTGGGCGCTGAGGGCGAGGTCGTCTTGCTCGTGTCCCCGCACGAGGGCCGTGACTGCCTCGATGGCGCCGAAGGAATCCAGCAGTCGCTCTTCGGTGTCGTTCAGGGGCCTTCCGTATCCGGCGAAGAACGCCGTACGGAGGTTCGGTGCGGCCTGCCAGCGGCGGAACTCGAGCCGCGCGAAGTCGCGGATGCGCGCGTCGCGGCGCATGTGCTCGAAGTCGCACAGCCCGAAGGGTTCGCCGAGTAGCCAGTTCCGCGGCTGGTAGTCGAGGTGGCATACCGCGCTGTCCATGAGCGTGTTCGCCAGGAGGTTCGCGTTGTGGCTCAGACTGTCCCGTTCGACGGCGGAGATGAGGTCGGCCTGGTCCGCGCGAGAGATCCAATCGCGCAGCCGCTGGGCGAGTTCCGTGCCGACGGCACCGGTACGCGCTACCGAGGTGCCCTGGTGGAGCCTGCCCAGCGCACGTCCGGCCTCGTAGTGGGCCTGTTCCTCCTCGGGTGAACCGGGCGCGACCGTATCGGCCCGCACGCCCGGAACAGCCGTGAGCAGCAGGGTGTACGTCCTGTCCTGTCGGCCCACCACGCGGGGGACGCTGCCGAGCAGGTGGGATCCCCAGGCGCGGTAGGCATGTAACTCCCGCATGTAACGGGTGCGTTCCGTGTGCTGCTTGGCGAAGAACTCGTTGCCGTCGGCGTCGACCAGGTGCAGGACGCGGGGCGGGAGCGTCGGGTCGTACACGATCCGAACGGTTCCGAGTGCGCCCTGGGCCAGGTTCAGGCGCGGGTCGTCGAACTCGGCGATCACGAGGCAACCCCCTGGGCTAAGGCGGCCAGGTGCTCTGTGTCGTTGTGGCGGTCGAGCATCCACCGTCTCTGTCCGAGCCGGTTGAGGTGACGCTGCCAGCAGGTAAGGGACCCGTGGGAGACCGTGAACCCGGCCGGAGAGCCGAGCGGGATTCCCAGGAGGAGGGTGTGGGCGACGATCACCGTCTCGCCGTGTGCGGCGAACAGGACACGGTTCCCCTCGTGCTGGTCGATGAGTTCGCGGAGCAAACAGCCCGCCCGTTCCAGATAGCCGTTCCATGTGTCGGATCCAGCGGCCCATGGGATGTCCGGGTGAGCGTGCGGCCCGCCATCGGCGGCGGTCTTCACCTCGGTCCAGGGTCTGCCGTCGGCGGTCCCGTGTATCGGACCGTCGAGACGATGGTCGGTGACCACGGGGATCTGAAGGGCCTGGCTGATGATCTCGCCGGTCTGACGCAGGCGGATGCGCGGCCCGGCGTACAGTGCGTCGAACGGCTTGTTCAGGTGCTCGGTGACCAGGCGGCGCGCGGCTTGCTCGACCTGTGCGTATCCCCGGTCGGTCAGTCCGGTGCAGGTACGCGGGCCTCCGACCAAGCCGTCGAGGTTGCACTGGGCCTCGCCGTGACGGACGAAGACGAGTTCGGTGGTGATCATGCGGAACCTCGGGAGTAGGGTCGGGGCCAGTTGTAGCGGTAGCCGTTGCGCCCGACGTACGGAGCTGTCAGTACGGCGTGCAGGGCGAGGAAGTCGTCGAGCCGTTCGCGGCTGGTCGTGCCGAGCCGAGCGGCATGCCCCTTGGCGGCCTCGTTGTAGGCGTGAAGGGCGGAGTCGATGGCCGAGGCCGCGAGAGGCCCGTACGTCAGGACCAGCGTCGCGATCAGCTTCGCGAGGTCATACCCCATGGGTGCGAGCGTGAGGTCGTCGGTGTCGACGGTGTAGACGTCGCCGGCCTCGGTGATGATGAAGTTTCGGGGGTTACTGTCCTTGTAGAAGGCGGTCGGCCCCTCAGCGGTCTTTTCCAGCAACGTCAGCACCGCGTTGAGGGCACCTCGGTCCGCCAGGTACCCCTGCTCCAGCCTTCTTCGCAAAGCGGTCCGCCGGGGCCCGATGTAGTCGCCGAACGGGGTGCCGTCGCGAAAGCGGTGCGGCGTGTTGAGCGCGGCCGGCCGGAGGTCGGTGGTCCAGGCGGTACCGTGGGCGTCGCCCAGCAGCGCGGCGAGGGCCGGCAGATTCTCGGGCCTGGCCGGGCGGCCGTCGATCCGCTCGTACGTCAGGCTGGTCGGCCCGACCACCGTCAGTGCGGGCAGGCGCAGCGGTTGCACGTGCTGGGCGAGCCAGGAGTGATGGCGGGCTGCTGAGGCCACTCGGCCAGGCGTTTCGTAGTGCTTGGTGAAGTAGCTGGCTCTCACCCCATGCCTCCCCGTGACTGGGCAACGACGAAGGTGACGAGGGACTTGGTGGCGAGGGGCCGGTCCGGCAGGGACTCGTGCAGGGTCGCCGCCAACGCGCCCGGGTTGCCGTACAGGCCCGGGGCGAGGTCGTACTTCGGGTTGGTGGCCAGGTATTCCGCCACGTGGTCGTGCCCGTCGAAGGTGAAGCAGTGCTCCTCGTGGTCCACGGCGACTACGTCGAGCGACACTGCGGCCAGATCGACGAGGTTGCCGCTGTGCGCCGAGACGTACAGGCTCTCGTGCTGCTCGGCGAGCGGGTCGAGGCCCGCGGCAGCGACCAGCCGGTCCATCTCCCCGTAGCTGTCGAGCCCCTTCGTAACGAGGACGGCCAGCCCGCCGGGGGCGAGCGCCCGGTCGATCTCCGCGATCACCGTCTGCGGGTGTGCCGAGTGGTACAGGCAGAAGGCTGCGACGACGACATCGCAGGATCGGGCGGGCACGGGCAGATGGTGGAAGTCGCCCTGAAGGAAGCTCACCGGTAGGCCGGGCAACCGCCGGGCACGCTGCCGGGCCTGCTCGATCAGGGCCGGCGCGGCGTCGAGGCCGACGACGCGCTGCGGCCGCAGTTCCTGAGCGATGGTCAGGCTGCTCGTGCCGCGACCGCAGCCGAGGTCAAGGGCCAAGCCGAGGCGATCCGGTCGCTCGTGGTGATTGCGCACTAGTCCGACGATCACGTCCGGTACAGGACGCCCGGCGGTCTTTGCCCGCATCAGGGAGTTGGACCGGCCGGCCAGCCGCGAGGCTTGCCCGTACAGCTCCGCCTGCCGAGCGGGGTCCAGGAAGGGGTTGGTGCCGTTCATGCCGCGCCCTCCCCTCGGGGGCGCAAGGGGCTCAGCGGTGCTCGGCGGCGATCTTCCCCAGCCACTGGCGTGTCTGCCGTCGGTTGGACAGCAGCACCACGTCGGCACGGCCCGAGGCGAACTCCTCGATCTTCGCCATGACGCGTGGGCGCATCTTGCGGCGGTACGTCGCCACGTACTTGATCACGCCCCAGTGGATGCGGTTGTGTACACCGTTGCCCTTGTGCCCGGCTCCGTGCCGGATCTGCCGGGCGAAGATCCCGTACAGCGCGGCCATGGTCGAGACGTCCATCAGGACTACCGTGTCGCAGGCTTCGAGCCGGATCTGCAGCGTCGAGTTGTAGTTCCCGTCGATCACCCACTTCGGCTGCGTGACCAGCTCCCGCTGCAGGTCGCCGAATCTCTCCGTGGGCAGCGCGTTCCAAGCGTCGTCGTAGAACTCGGCGTCCAGGTGCGTGACCGGGGCGTCGAGAATCCTGCCCAGCTCGCGTGCCAGGTAGGACTTGCCGCTGCCTCCGCAGCCGACGATGGCGACCTTCTTCATGGTGCTCCAGCGTAGAGTCGTTCGGGCGTCCGGTCGGACCGGTTCCCCGGACACGTTCGGATGATCCGCACGCCTTGGTCTTGGTAGTCAGATGCATCACGCCGCTCCTCGGTCCACCGCGCCGGATCCGGCAGCAGAGTCGAGGACGGCTTCCAACGCGTCCACCTGTCGGCTCAGGCGGAACAGGTCCAGGCGATCCAGACAGGTCGCGATCAGGTCGGCGTGCTGCTGGGTGCCGGCGATTCGCTGGAGGTGGGTCAGCCGCTCGATCGCCGCACTGCCGGAGCTGACGACCAGCTCCTCGGGTACGAAGCGGTCGGCATGCAAGATGTCGGCAGGGGCGAGCGGCAGGCAGCCGGCGAGTACGGCCTCGAAGATCCGCTGTGTCATCTGCCCGACGGCGGCGTACCGCTCGGGCAGCATGAGCACCGTTGCCAGGGACCTGCTGTACACGCCATGGGCCGCCTCGAAAGGGATCCTGCCCAGGAACCGGACGTGCGGCCAGCGGCCGGTCGTCGTCCACTTGCCGCCGACCAGGTGATCGAAGCGGGCGGCAGCCGGCGCGAGGAAGCGGTCGAAGTGCTCGTCGCGGTCGTACTGGTTGCCGACGTACCCGAGGACGAGGTCCCTGGGCTGCTTGGCGAGCGCGAGCGGATCCGCCTCGGCGAGGAGGCGGTCGTCGACCGGAAAGAGCAGACGGTGGGCGCCCGGCGTCGGCTCGAGAGCGGCTTCGCACACGGCGGCACGGGGCGACCGCCGCCACGCGCTCTCCGGCCGGAGCTTGCGATCCTTGTCCCAGATCACGGTCGGTGTTCTCAGCCGCACGGTGTACCGGTTGACCAGCTCTGCTTGACGGTGCAGGTCGCAGGTGTGCCCCTTGGCGCCGCACGAAGTGGTGTTGCGCCCGTCGATCGCCCACCGCCACTCCAGGAAGAGGACGTCGATGTCCGGGCTGCCACTGTGGAAGGCGTAGGCGTCGCCCAGGCTGTCGCCGGCTTCGATCAGGTCCCGGTTGGCCTGCAGGAAGACGATCTCGTGACCGCGGCCAAGGAGGGCGTCGATCAGGGGGCGGCGGTGGCTGCGGCCCCCGTCCGGGGTGTCGGTAACCCCGTTGCCGAGGAATCCCCAGAAGCTGTAGCCGATCTTCACTTGGTGATCCACCGGCCTTCCAGAAGCAGGGCGTCCAGTCCGGAGTTGGCCAGGCAGTCGAGGGCCATCTCCGGTGTCCCGCAGATCGGCTTGCCCTTCACGTTGAGCGAGGTATTGATCAGCACCGGCACCCCGGTGCGGCGGGCGAAGGCGCTCAGCACGTCGTGCATGAACGGGTTCTGCGACCGGGTGACTGTCTGGAGGCGGGACGTACCGTTGGCGTGCACGATGGCCGGCACGTGCTCGCGGGCCTTGTCGGTCACGCCGGACGCCATCGACATGTACGGCGCCTCCTGGCCCAGGGTGAAGAACTCCGCGGCGCGCTCGGCCAGGACCATGGGGGCGAAGGGCCGGAAACCTTCCCGGAACTTCACGGTGGCGTTCAGCCGCTCGACGACCCCGGCCTTCAGCGGGGATGCGAGGATCGAGCGGTTTCCCAGGGCGCGGGGGCCGGCCTCGACACGGCCCTGGAAGAGCCCGACGATCGTGCCGTTGGCGAGCTGGTCGGCGAGGAACTCGGCGGTCTCGCTGCCCAGCATCTTCTGTCGGAGCTGGGGCCACGGCGCGAGGCTGGGGGACCGGTCTTGGTACGACGGGCCGAGGTAGCAGGCCCCGGCGATTCCGGACACGGGACGGCGGCTGCCTCTGTCGACGTGTACGGCGACGGCGGCCCCGATCGCGGTGCCGGCGTCGCCGGGCGCGGGTGGCACGAAGACCTCGTCGAAGATGCCGTCCTCGATGATCCGGCCGATGCTCACGCAGTTCGTGGCGACTCCACCGCCGAGGCACAGACGGCGGGATCCGGTGATCATCCGTGCCCGGTGGGCCAAGTGCAGCATCACCTGCTCGGTGCGCTCTTGGAGCGCTGCGGCCAGATCCCGGTGGGCGTCTTGAAGCGGTTCACTCGGGTGACGCTCGGGGCAGGTCTCGGAGATGAAGCGACGGGAGGTCCGCGGGTAGCCCGAGGCCAGCACGCGTGGCGGGAAGTATGCGGGGTCGACCAGGAACCCCGTGGGTGTGGTGCGCACAGCCCGGGTGAAGAGGTTCCGGAACCGCTGCGGGTCGCCTAGGGCCGCGAGCGCCATCACGGTGCCCTCCTCGTCTCCTCGGCGCCACCCGAGGTGCTCGGTGACCGCGCCGTACACGTACCCCAGGGAGGCGGGGTCCTTGATCGCCTCCAGGGTGCGGGTGGAGGGGTGGAGCGCGTCGTTCCCGCGGGCGATGGTCGTGGTTTGACGCTCGCCGAGGCTGTCGACGATGAGCACGGCGGACTCGTTCCACCCGGAGGCGGCGAAGGCCGCCAGCTGGTGTGCGCGGTGGTGCAAGACGGGGACGACGCGGGCGGAGGGGAACAGCCGGCTGAGTGCGCGAGTGCGGAGTTGCGTGCGCACCGCCACCTTGGCGAATCCGTGCGCCCTCGGCAGAGCCCGGTTTCGCGTCGTCGGCGACAACGCCAGACGCAGCGCGGTCGGGGACTCGGCGAGGTAGCGGGCGGGCTTGAAGTTGTAGGCGACCGCACCGACGTCGCCCGCTGCGAGGCCGGCCTCTCCCAGCAGCCATTCGATGGCGTGGTGCGGGTAGTCCTTGGTGTGCTTCCGCTGCGAGAGCCGTTCTTCCTCGACGAAGCCGATCAGCTTCCCATCCACCAGCAGGGCGGCGGACGAGTCGTGCGTATAGGAGCAGAGGCCGAGGACGACCGAGGGTGCGCGGTCGGTGGCGGCCATCACCGCCTCCCCGCCATCTCGTGCGAGGTCGTGATGCCGGAGCGGAGGTTCAGCTCGCCGTACCACGTGGTCAGTGCCCCGCCCAGTGGCCCGTCGATCTCGTCAGCCACCAGCGATGCCTGCTCGCGCAGGCCGTCCTTCCACAGGCGATAGCTGCGCAGCGTCTCCGCCGCGGTGTCCCAGCCCGGATGACCGGTGCCGTCTCCTGCCTCGACCTTCTCGAGGAGGCTGTCGAAGCCCAGCCATGGTGTGGTGAGATCCGGCATGACCGCGCTGGCGGTGACCGAGGTCAGCTCTTCGGCCTGGTCGAGGTGGTTCTCGTAGATGTGCAGAGATCCCACGTGGTGGTGGAACTCGCCCAGCTCGACGCCGAGCCAGCCCGCGACCAGTTCGTGGAGCACGGTGTAGAAGAACAGGTCGTACGGCATGCCGATCCACACGTCCTGGCCACGCATCGTGGTCGACATGTGGAGGCGGCCGGCGCGCAGATGGAACCGGAAGCCCAGGGTGCAGGGCACGTCTTTGTGCCCCGCCGCGTCCTGGGCCGGGTCGTAGAGCTGGATCAGGGCCCGGCGGGAGTCGGGATCCTCCTCGAGGATCTCGATGACACGGCTCAGCTGGTCGACCTTGCCCGCCCATTTCCGCATCCGCGGCCCGTACGCGCCCCGCAGGATCCCGTCATCGGCGTACTGGCGCAGGCGTGAGTTGAAGTCGAAGATCCACGGGGAGTCGGAACCGGAGAGATGCCATACGGTCTCCGCCACCGCGAACGCGGGGTTGATGATGCGGGCCGGCGGCGCGTACAGCAGGCGGGCCCGCGGCTGAGTCAGCCGCATGTGAACATCGAGGACCTCACGGGTCGCCATGCCGCGCGGGCTGACCTTGTCGCCGCTCTTGGCCAGCGCGACGGCGCCGACGAAGAGTTCGGCGACGCTGTCGGCGGTGAGATGTGTCATCGGGCGAGTCCTCCTTCGCCCCGAGGCAGCCCGTAACGGGTGCTGTGGGCATCGTGTCGGATCTGGTGGGCGTGCGGGACCTGTCCGTCGGCACGGTGGGTGATGATGCGTGCGACCTGGGCGGCGCTGTCGCCGCGCCACCGACACACGGCGTCCAGCGCCGCCCGGTCAGCAGGCGGATGCGGACCGCGCAGAGCGACGAGGGCGTGGGCGACCTCGTCGGCGGTACCGCACCGCTGCGCGAGGCCGTGGTCGGAGAGTCCGAGTGTGCGCTCGCCGGGCAAGCCGAGTTCGAGCACCGGAACCCCCACCAGCGCGGCTTCGATACCGCACGTCGAGTATGTGCTCGCCAGCGCGTCGGCACCGGCGAGACAGCCGCGAGCGCCGACCTGGGGGGAGGCCACGGCCACGAGCGGGCGACCGTCCCGTTCGAGCAGGGGGACGAAGACGTCGACGTTCTGAGCCGGGTGCGGTGCGATGACGAGGCCCCAGTCACCTCCGGCCTTCCACACACCGTCCAGGAGGAGATCGGCCTGGGCCTTGAGTCGGTCAGGTCCGAAGGGCTGGCAGGCCCACACCGCGATGCGGGCTGGGCTCCGTCGTGATCCGGGAGCCAGCAGATCTTCCAGGTAGCGCCGCTGGACGTCGCGGTCGAGGTCGGCGAGCGCGTCGAAGCGGGGCTGGCCCAGGAGGTGGACTTCGGCGTTAGGGTGGCGCACCCATGCCTGCGCGAGGGGAGCATCTCGCCCGCCCATGACCACAATGTCGCGGCTGTGCAGCGCGGGCCATGCGACCGACTCCGCCGTCCAGGCTCCGTGCTGGACGTGCACCGTGTTCGCGCCATGGCGCTCTGCCACATGTACGGCCAGTGCGCCAATCGGGCTGGTGTCGTTGCTGACGAGAACAGTGTGCGGTCGGGTAGCGGCGAGCACGCCCTCCAGCCACGTCTCCGCCTCGACCAAGGATCGCCACGAGGGCTGAGTGCACCCACCGCTCGTCTCCAGCGCTACGGACAGAAGGCGGAACAGCCGGGCCAGTTGAACCTCGTGCTCGTTCACCCGGACGATGCGTCCGTCGTCCGGCAGCCGCAAACCAGGCACGGCGCCAGAGAGCTGGAAGAGGCTGGTCGGTGGCGAGAAGAGGTTCACCCCCTCGCTTCCCCGGACCTGGCATCGCTCCGTTGGGTCGGTAGCCATGTCCACCACGAGGCTTGGGCGTCCGTCCTGGGCCAGCTGCTCCAGCACCGGCAGCAGGGTGGCCGCGTGACGAGAGGACCACGACAGCGCCATCACCTGGCTCAGCGGCGGCTCGGAGGCGCCCGGGCTCGGCACCGCGTCAGCCGCCGGAAGGTGAGGGAGCCTGCGTAACTGCGCGCAACGCAAAGGGTTATGGGAAGCTGCGGCTCCGAGTAGGTAGGCGATTCCCGACCAGGTGACGGTGTACGCCCGGTACTCGCGTGAGCTGTTCGGCCGCAGCCCAAGGAGGCCTTCGTACGGAGCAGGCTTCATCGGCCCGGGACTCTTCGCGAACGGCTCCCACGCGCTGAGCGCCGCCAGCTTGTGTACGACCTGCGCCACCAGGCGCCGCACCGGTACCTGCTGGACGTACAACCATCCCGCACCACCTGGCGTCCTGGCGAGGTCCGCGCCGTACATCTCGAGGGCCTCCATCACCTGGTCGACCCGTGCTGCCACTTCGCCCTGGTCGAAGGGCAGGCCCTCCAGTTCGGACGCGGTGATCCAGTCCGACATCATGCTCGTGAGAGCGGCCTCGTCAACCAGCGTCCACAAGGACTTGCCGTCCGATGCGGCCCGAGCGATGCCGAGGGCGCGGCGACTGGGCGGCGTCATAGCAGGTTTCCTTCGAGGAGCGGGCCGGTCTCCAGGAGTCGCAGCAGGTCCGTCGGAGAATTGGCCACGGCGGGGGCCGGGGCACTCGGGGTGCCGTAGCCCCAACCCGCGTGCACGTACGCGACGCCGGCACGCCGGGCTGCTTCCTGATCGACGGCCATGTCCCCGACGAACAGCGCATCTGCCGGGTCTGCGCCGAGGTCGATCAGGGCGAGCAGGATCGGGTCCGGGGCCGGCTTGCCCCGCCCGACACCGTTGGGCGTGCGCACCGTGGCGAATGGGACACCGAGCTGGGCCAGGAGGGGGGCGGCTCGGTCCAACGGCTTGGACGTCACGATTCCCAGCCGCCAGTCGGCAGCGGCGAAGGCATGAAGCACCTCCGGGACGCCGTCGAACTGCCGAGAGAGGTGAGAGGCGGCCGTCGAGGCGTTCGCGTACGTCGTGTGGATCGAGCACGCCAGGTCGACGAGCCCGAGCTGTTCCATGATGTCGGGGAAGGGCCGGCCCAGGTGCCGCTCGTAGTCCTCGAACGGTACGTCGAGGCTGTGATCTTCACGGACCTGTTGCCACGCGCTCGCCATGACCGGGCGGGTGTCGATGAGCACTCCATCCAGGTCAAGCAGGAGTACGCGGACGACGTCGGTGTCGCAGTCCGGCCGCCTTCGGCCGTGGATTGGCGTAGGTGGGGGTGTACGTCGGGATGGCATTGAGAGGTCTCCGAGGGGGAGTCAGGATGCGAAGCGCTACCCAGGGCGCTTCACGAGGGCGATCACCCGTTTGCCGCGCCCGTCTTCCTTGGGGCAGGTGGTCCAGGCCTCGGATGTGGCCGACACGAGGCACAAGCCGCGTCCGCTCGTCGCGAGGAGCGAGGGGTTCTGAGCCACGGGGAGCTCAGGGGAGTTGTCCTCCACCTCGATCCGCACGGTGCTGGCTTGCAGGGCGATCGTCAGCGTGATCTCGTCGACGTGATCACTGGTGAGTCTGGAAGTAGGTCGTTCTCCTGCCAGCGGTGCTTGGCCGTGCCGCTCGGCGTTGGTCGTGAGCTCGCTGACGATCAGCACAGCACGGTCCATGAGGTCTTCCAGTCCCCATGCCGTCAGCGCCTTCCGGGTGAAGGCACGGGCCTTGCCCGGAGCCCTGTCGTTGGCCACGAGCGTCAGGCGCTCCTGGTGTTCCGGGGCGTTGAATGCGCTGCCCAAGCCTTCAATGCGTTCCATGCCGGCCTTCTCACAACTCGCGCTGAGGCCCACGGAGGACTCGAGCGGTGGTTTGTCGGAGGGGTCGAGATAGCGGAGGTGTTGCACGCGAACGGTCACGGGCGGGGGCCGAGCGGTTGCCTGTCTGACGTAGGAGCCAGAAGCGGGCCTGTCGCCTGAGGTGGTCCAGGGAGCGGTGCCCGTGCTGTGGCTGGTCTTCACCTGTTTCCCCCCGGGCCTCGGCAGTTGGTGGTTTCGTTGACCACGAGCGAACCGCGAATCAGATCGCAGCGGTATCTCCGAGTGGCTGCCGGGGCCGTCAAACCCGTCAAAGATCGTTTTGGTGAACCGAGGTAGACGATGGCGCACGAGCGGAACGTGAAGCTGGCCGCCGCGATCGCGGAAACAGGCTGGTCGCAACCAAAGGTTGCGGCTGCCTTCGTGAGGGTCGCTGCCGAGGTCGGAGCGCGGGAGCTGCTGACCATCAGTCGCTCGCACATCGCCATGTGGGTGGCAGGGACGCAACCGTCTGGCAGGGCGCGCCTAGTCTTGTGCGAGACGTTATCCCGGCGGCTTCAACGCCCCGTCACCCCGGCTGAGATCGGGATTTTGCCGTCGGATACGGGCACGGTCCCGGCATCCGAGTGGAACGTCGATACTCTGACTGCGCTGGTAGACCTTGGGAGAAGCGACGTGGATCTCGAACGCCGCCAACTGCTGGCCGGCGCTGCCTATTCGGTAGGCGGCTTGGTTCTGCCTGGACAGCAGTGGTGGGACGATGCTGCGCAGCTGGCGAAGTCTCGCCCGGCTGCGACGAGTCGCAGGATCGGGGCCCCAGAAGTCAGCGCCGTACGGGAGATGACCGAGTTCTTCTCTCGGCGGGATCAGCGCCACGGTGGCATGGACGGTCGTACGGCTCTCTACCAGTACCTCGTCGACGACGTTGCCAGGTATGTCGGCGGGGTGTTCACCAGTGACGACGTCCGTCGTGCACTTCTTGCCGCCGCCTCGGAGGCGGTGTATGTCGCCGGTTGGATGAGCTTCGACGCCTCCCGCCACGAGACCGCGCGGCGGTACTTCACGCTCGCCCTCAAGCTTGCGGCGGAGGCCGACGACGCTCCGCTCGCCGGCCACATTCTCCGGGCGATGGCTCACCAGGCAACGGATCTCGGTCATCCGAAGCCCGCCGTCGAACTCGCCACGGCTTCTGTCGAACGTAAGCGGTACACCCTGGCAACGCCTCGTGAACGCGCGCTGCTTGGTGTGGTGCAGGCGCGGAGCCTCGCGGCCGACGGGCAGAAGCGGGCGGCGATCGCAGCGCTCCTGCGGGCTGAGGATGACCTCGCTGCGGCGGATGCCGGTGATGAAGACCCGAGTCGGGTGTGGTTCTTCCAACGGGCTTCCCTGGCTCACGAGACTGCCCGCACCTTGTGGACTCTCGGGGATCTCGACGGAGCGCTGAGAGAGTTCAACAACAGCGTGTTGACCAGGAAGGCCGACGCCTTCAGTCGGACTCATGCGGTGACGTTGGGCTACATGGGCAGCGTGCAGGCCCGCCAGGGAAACGTGGAGGCCGCCTGCCACACGTGGGCGCGGGCGCTGGATGCGATGGAAGGCGTTCAGTCGGGGAGGGCGCGAGACGCCGCCGTGAACATGCGCCGGGTGCTGTCGCCCTTCCGTAATCGGGGAATCGGTGTGGCGGCGGAGATCGACGAGCGCGCGAAGGCCGTACTCGAACGAGTAGCCTGACGACGCCATGGTGGTGGGGGCGGGCACACTGTGCGACCGCCCTTTGCCGCACTGCGAGCGGAGCAGGGGGAACGCATGTCCACGAAGTCCATCGAGGTGCCGGTGATCGCCGAGGTGGTCGGAGGCCACAAGGGGAGGCTCGACGACTTCAAGGGCGGTGTCGAGTCGATCATCCGACTGCGCCCGGAGTATCCGGAGGAGACACTGCAGGGGATCGAGGAGTTCTCCCACCTCCAGGTCACCTGGTTCTTCAACTTCGGGTCTCCTGACGATGTCGCCCTTCACGCGCGCAGTCCTCGGGACAACCCCGCGTGGCCGGCGACGGGTACCTTCGTGCACCACAACCACCGCCGCCCGGCCCGGCTCGCGACCTCGTTCCCACGGCTGCTCCGCGTTGACGGACGAGACCTGTACGTCACCGATCTCGATGCCGATGAGGGGACCCAGGTGGTGGACTTGGTGGCGGTCTTCAAGGAGTTTTTGCCGCGGGGCACGGTCACGCAGCCTGCATGGCCTGGCGAGATGCTGCAGGACTACTGGGGGGACGCCGGCGAGCGCTGACTCAGTGACGGTTGCCGACGCTGTATGAGGTTGGGCATGCAGGTCCTGCGAGCTCAAAGGCCTGTAGCGGACCAGGGGGCAGGTAGGGGCCTTCCGTTGGAGTGCAGGGGGATCTCGTCGACGCCAAGGCCAAGGCCCAGCCACATCGGTCCGGCTCTGCATGCGCGAGGTAGCACCCGTCGGCGCGCGGTTCTGGCAGAGCTCGTGGTGCGTCGGGTGTCGGCGCCTGCGCTGCCACTGACCCGTCGAATTGACTCAGCGCGTTCGTGAGCGGGGCCGGATCGCTCACGGCAGACAGGAAGTCTTCCGCCAGGACTGGAATACGTCGCAGGAGCATGTGAACCTACAACATCCCTGGTCAGACAGCTGACCGGGGATGACTGTGCTCCAGGCCCGACCCCAGTGTCCCAGGAGGGAAACTGTCCAAGAACCTGCTTCGCTCGATCCGTCACACCGCTTCCGGCACCTTCGCGCTCGGTTCGCCAAACGGCGCCACAACTGAGATTCATGGAGGCCGAGGGGCCGATGTCACCGAGCTCTGCCTGTGCGTGTGCGCCGGCGGTCTCTTCGGCGAGGGCCGACTTCAGCATGAACCGCGCGGCGACCGGCGTGTCCTCGCATACCTGGCCACTCAACCCATGACCTCCGTGGTGGGCGAGGCCTTGGGGTCTCCCCACGCAGGGTCGAAGCAAGCCTGGAAAGCCTCGTAGCCGACGGCATCGTGGTGCACGCCGTCCCGATGCAACGGTCCGCACGTACAGCCTTTCCGGCTGATCCGCTGCTAGCGGCAGCGCGCAATATAGCGGGCGATCCCCGGTTTCCGAAACCGGGGATTGTCCGGACCATTGCCTTCGTTCGCATGTCGCTGTGCTTGGCGGTGGAGCGACGCGAACGCAACAGTCCATTTGCTGCGCGGGTTGGAAAGCAACCACAGAATGACCACGCGGTCGTTCGTGCCTATTGCCTGTCCTGTCTTATTCGTGCGGCCGTGTCGTGTGTTCACGCGAGGAGAAAGAAATGGCTCGGCCGCCCGCCTTGAAACTTACGGAGGTCCTAACGGAGATCCGTATGAGTCCGTCGGCGTTCTACCGCATGCGTGCGAGGGGGCAAGCACCCCAGATGATCAAACTGCCCAATGGTGAACTCAGGTGTCGTCGTTCCGATCTGGACGCCTGGTGGGAGGCTTGCGAGAAGGATTCTGACACTTGGCGCTGAGTTACAACGTCCGCTTCTGGGAAATACGCGAGCGTGCGGGACGGCGTAAGCCGTTTATGGTGCGTTGGACGGTTAGTGGGCTCGAAAAGTCAGAGTCGTTCATGACCTCCGGTCTCGCCGACAGCAGACGCTCTAAGCTGATGACGGCGGCACGGGACGGTGAACCATTTGACGAGCATACGGGGCTTCCGGCATCCGAGTTGCGGGCGCTGAAGCAGAGAACGACATGGTACGACCTGGCCCACGAATACATTGACGATCGATGGGAGCGCACGCCGGGCAACACGCGTCGCACCCTTGCTGATGCGTTTGCCACCATCACCCCCGCGTTGGTTCGCCCAGGTGCAACGTACGCGGAGCCGCGTGTCTTGCGACGGGCTCTGTACTCGTGGGCCTTCAACAAGAAGGCCTGGGAGCAAGAGCCTGCCGATGACTGGCAGCAAGCACTCGACTGGATCAAGCGCAATTCCCTCCCCGTCGGTGCCCTGACGGAGGCGGACGTCTTGCGGCGAGCACTGGACGCGCTGTGTCGCAAGCTTGATGGCAAACCGGCTTCGGCGAAGACCGCGCGGCGTAAGAGGGCAGCACTCAGCGAGGCGTTGAACACGGCAGTGGAGAAAGGATACTTCGCGGACAACCCCCTGAATGGTCTCAGGTGGAACCCTCCGGCTGTCAATGACGAGGTGGACCCGGCCGCCGTGCCCAATCCCCTCCAGGTGGCAAGGCTGCTGTCCGCAGTTGGGCAGCAGCGGGGCCGCGGCCCCCACTTGGAGGCGTTCTTCGGCTGCATGTATTACGCCGCCATGCGGCCGGCGGAGGTGATTCACCTCCGCGTCGAGCAATGCCACCTGCCCAAGACGGGATGGGGGTTGCTCAACCTGTCCGGCGGTGTCGTTGCTGCGGGCAAGGGCTGGACGGACGACGGCGAGGTGTACGAGGTGCATTCCCTTAAGCGCCGTGCTGCTACGGCGACGCGCCCTGTACCCATCCCGCCCCAATTCGTGAGCATGCTTCGCGCGCACATTGACCGTTTCGGCGTAGCTCCGGATGGGCGGCTGTTCCGCAACCAGGCGGGCAACTACGTAGAGGCCGGGGCCTACGGCATCACTTGGTCGAAGGCGAGGAAGTACGTCCTGACCCGGACGGAGCTCGCCACGGGTTTGGCCAAGCGGCCGTACGACCTTCGGCACGCCGGGATCTCGTTCTGGCTGCACTCCGGGGTAGACCCTGCCGAGTGTGCGCGGCGGGCGGGCCACACCATCCATGTCCTGTTCAAGCACTACGCCAAGTTCCTGGACGGCGTTCAGGAGCAGGCCAACCGCCTCATCGAGCAGTCGATGGAGGAGTGGAACCGCGTCAGTCAGGGCGCTGGGCCTACGAGGTGAAACGCGGTTTGGTCCGTGACTGGTCCGGAAGCGCTGGTCAGAAGCGGGATAGGAGTGGGAGAAACTGGGAGGAACAGAGTAAATCGATTCTCGCTTTGAGCGAGTCGAGCCGAAGGCGCCTGCCGGGCAAAAGCCCAGGTCAGGCGCCTTTTCTCGTGCCTCTAGAAGAAGCCGAGCTTCTTCGGGGAGTAGCTGACCAGCAGGTTCTTCGTCTGCTGGTAGTGCTCCAGCATCATCTTGTGGGTCTCTCGGCCGATGCCCGACTGCTTGTAGCCGCCGAAGGCGGCGTGGGCCGGGTAGGCGTGGTAGCAGTTCGTCCAGACCCGGCCCGCCTGGATGGCGCGGCCCGCGCGGTACGCCGTGTTGATGTCGCGGCTCCAGACGCCCGCGCCCAAGCCGTAGGCCGTGTCGTTGGCGATGCGGATCGCGTCGTCGAAGTCCTGGAAGGAGGTCACCGACACCACCGGGCCGAAGATCTCCTCCTGGAAGATCCGCATCCGGTTGTCGCCCTCGAAGATGGTCGGCTCCACGTAGAAGCCGCCCGCCAGCTCCCCGCCGTGCTCGATGCGGCCGCCGCCCGTGAGGATCTTCGCGCCCTCCTGCTGGCCGATCTCCACGTACGAGAGGATCTTCCGCAGCTGCTCCTCCGAGGCCTGGGCGCCGATCATCGTGTCCGTGTCCAGCGGGTGCCCCGGGACGATGCGTTCCGTACGGGCCACCGCCGCGTCCAGGAAGTCCCCGTAGCGGCCGCGTTCGATCAGCGCGCGCGACGGGCTCGTGCACACCTCGCCCTGGTTCAGGGCGAACATCGTGAAGCCCTCCAGGGCCTTGTCGCGCAGGTCGTCGTCCGTCGCCCAGATGTCGTCGAAGAAGAGGTTCGGGCTCTTGCCGCCCAGTTCGAGGGTGACCGGCTTCAGGTGCTCCGCCGCGTACTGCATGATCAGGCGGCCCGTCGAGGTCTCCCCGGTGAAGGCCACCTTCGCCACGCGCGGGCTCGACGCCAGCGGCTTGCCGGCCTCCTCGCCGAAGCCGTTGACGATGTTGACGACGCCCGGCGGCAGCAGGTCGGACACCAGGCTCAGCCAGTAGTGCACGGACGCCGGGGTCTGTTCCGCCGGCTTGAGGACCACGGTGTTGCCCGCCGCCAGCGCCGGGGCCAGCTTCCACACGGCCATCAGGATCGGGAAGTTCCACGGGATGATCTGGGCCACCACGCCCAGCGGTTCGTGGAAGTGGTAGGCCACCGTGTCGTCGTCGAGCTGGCTGAGCGCGCCCTCCTGGGCGCGCAGCGCACCCGCGAAGTAGCGGAACTGGTCGATGGCGAGCGGAAGGTCGGCCGCGAGGGTCTCGCGCACCGGCTTGCCGTTCTCCCAGGTCTCCGCGACCGCCAGCGCCTCCAGGTTCTGCTCCATGCGGTCCGCGATGCGCAGCAGGATCGTGGACCGCTCCGCGACCGACGTACGGCCCCACGCGGGCGCCGCCGCGTGCGCGGCGTCCAGGGCCCGCTCCACGTCCTCCGCCGTACCGCGTGCGACCTCGGTGAAGGGCAGGCCGGTGACGGGGGAGGGGTTCTCGAAATACCGGCCGCGGGCGGGCTCGACGTACTCGCCGCCGATGAAGTGCCCGTAGCGGGACTCGTACGACATCAGCGCGCCCTCGGTGCCGGGTGCGGCGTAACGGGCCATGGGTGTCCTCCCCTTGCCGGGCGCCGGCCGCCGTCGGCCCGCGCTCGAGGGGGACGCTAGGGGCGCGCAGGTTGCGGGTACGTTGCACGCCCCGCGCCGAGTTCCTCGTCGAGGGAGCGTACGCGGGCCAGCGCGGCCGGCCGGCCCTGCGGCGGCAGCGCCTCGGCCAGCGCCCGCCACACCACCGGGTCCTCCGCACCCCACGGGCTGCACACCCAGTCCGCCAGCAGCCCCGCGTCCGCCCGGGCGACGACCGCCGCCCGCGCCTGGTCCTCGATCCGCCGCCGGAGCCGCACGATGCCCGGGGCGCAGGAGGACGGCAACAGCGGCCCCGGGTACCGGGTGAGCGCGGCCGACACGGCTCCCGCCGCCAAGTGCCGGGTCACGGCGGTGAAATCGGCCTCCAGCGGGGCGGCGGTGCGGTACGGGCGGGAGAGCAGGTTCCCGGCGCCGAGCAGGGCCCGCAGCCGGGACACCTCCGCCCGCAGCGTCACCGCCGCGACCGACTCGTCCTCGTACAGGGCGAAGGCCAGTTCCTCCCCGGACAGCCCCTCGGGGTGGTGCGCGAGCAGCGCCATGATCTCGCTGTGCCGCCGCCCCAGCGGGATCCGGCGGCCGCCGAGCACCAGCAGCGCCTCGTCCCGGCCGAGCGCGGTGAGGGTGTCGCGGGGGGCGGGCGGCTCCGGGGCCAGCAGCGCCAGCTGGGCCTCCGCGGCCCGCGCCACGGCCTGGACGAAGGCCAGCGAATGGGGGTGGGCCAGCCCGTCGCCGCCGGTGATGTCCACCGCCCCGAGCACTTGCCCGGTGCGCGGGTCCCGCACCGGCGCCGCCGCGCACGTCCAGGGGTGCACCAGGCGGCTGAAGTGCTCGGCGCCGAAGACCTGTACGGGCTCCCCGACGGCGACCGCCGTGCCGGGCGCGTTCGTCCCCATCGCCGATTCCGCCCAGCGCGTGCCCGGTACGAAGCCGAGCCGCTCGGCCCGCCGGAGGGTGGCCGTCTCCCCCTCGACCCAGAGCAGTTCGCCCCGCGCGTCGCACACCGCCAGCAGGTGCGCCCCGTGGGCCGCGAACGCCCCCACCAGGTCCCGGAAGAGCGGCATCACCGGGGCCAGCGGATGCTGCTCGCGGTACGCCGGCAGCTCCGCCTCCGCCCGGGCCCGCCGGGGCGCGCACTCCGGGCTGACCCGCGCCCGCGCGCACCGCCGCCAGGACTTCGCGATCACCGCCCGCACCGGCGGCTCGACCCGCCCCTCGCGGGTGAAGGCCTCGTGCGCCCGCCGCATGACGCGGGTGCGCTCGACGGGATCGGCCCCGCCCGGCAGCGCCAACGACGGATCGCCCATGTCACCCTCCCGAAGGCCGTGGAGCCGCGGTACGCGGAGCGCCCCCATCGTCATGCGGCTCCCGTACCCCGGCAAGGGCCGCGTCGGCCAGTCCGCGTCGGCCGGTCCGCGTCGGCCGGTTCGCGTCGGCCGGTTCGCGTCGGTCCGCGTCGGAACCAGGCGGCCGGCGGCCGGGCCGGGAACGATCAGCCGTCGCGCCGCGTTGACCATGGCGGAAGCACGTGCACGGCCGCCGTGGGCGGCAGGGGGGACGGACGAGGCCATCATGAACACCACCGGGCACAGCACGGGGGACGTCGCACACGTCGCGGCGGTCAGCAGCAACGCCGCATACGCGTTCACGAAGCCGAACCGGGAGAGCATCACGCTCCTCGCCGGGCTCGGCGTCGAGGGCGACGTCCACGCCGGAGTCACGGTCAAGCACCGTTCACGGGTGGCGCAGGACCCGAGCCGGCCCAATCTGCGGCAGGTCCACCTGATCCACCGGGAGCTGTTCGACGAGGTGGCCGAGGCCGGCTTCAGCGTCGCCCCGGGCCAGCTCGGGGAGAACGTGACCACCGAGGGCATAGACCTGCTCGCCCTGCCGACGGGCACACTGCTGCGCATGGGCGAGGAGGCGGTGGTGGAGGTGACGGGCCTGCGCAATCCGTGTCCGCAGATCAACGCCTTCCAGGACGGCCTGCTCAAGCAGGTCGTCGGCCGGGACGAGGAGGGCCGGGTGATCCGCAAGGCCGGGATCATGGGCGTGGTCCGCCGGGGTGGCCGCGTCCGCCCCGGCGACACCATCACGACCACCCTCCCGCCGCTGCCGCACGTCCCGCTCGAACGGGTCTGAGGGGGCCGGGCGATGGCGACGCTGCGGCAGATCACGGCCCTGCTGGGGGAGCCCGGTTTCAACTGGTCGGATCCGGCTCCGTGGAGCGAGCTGGAGCGCGAGCTGGGTGTCGGGTTCCCGGCGGACTTCCGCGAGATCGTGGACGCCTACGGTTCGGTGATCGTCAACGACCAGCTGTACCTGTCCCACCCCGCCAGCCACCTCCTGCACGACATGGGGCGGGCCATCCGGGGAGACCTCGAACTCTGGCGCGACGAGGACATGGCGGAGTACCTGCCGAGCCCGGTCGGGCCGCGGCCCGGGGAGCTGATACCCGTGGCGACGGCCACCACGGGCGAAGCGGTCTTCCTGCGCGTACCCGACGGCCCCTCGTCGCGCTGGCGCGTCGTGGTCCAGGAGTTCGACAGCCCTGCCTGGACCCTGTACGAGATGACGTTCGGGGAGTGGCTGCTGTCCTACCTCAAGGGCGGGGACGTGACGTTGTGCGCGCGCGACCGCGCGCCCGACGGCCCGTTCTGGGCGTTCCTGCCCTGAGGACGGCCACCTCGGACAACCCCTAGTAGTAGTCCCGCATCAGGGCCGTCGCCCACTCCGGCTGGCGGGTCTCGCCGCGGGGGCCGAATTCCTCCATGTACGGCTTGAGGTCGAGCACGGGGGTGCCGTCCACCGCGTCCAGGCCCTCCACGTGCACGTCCAGGCCGTCCACCTTCAGCACCCGGCACCGCGAGAGGCCGATGCGGTTGGGCCGGTTCTTGCCGCGTTGGGCGAAGATCCCGACCAGCGGCCAGTCCCGGTTGCCCCGGGGGTGCCGGGCGCCCGTCTCGATCTTCTCCGCGGGCACCCGGTCGAAGTGGTAGACCACCTCGACGTGGGAGAAGTCCTCCAGGCCGTAGAGGGCTTCCGGGCCGAAACGGCCGGCGTCCAGCCGGATCACCGCCCGCTCCCGTCCCCAGTCGTCGTCGACGACCTCCGCCCGGCCGCCCACGACCACGCCCACCGGTTCCGACTCCACCATCACGTTCCCCCGTCCTTCGCTTCCTGTGTGCTGTGTCCGTGTTGCGTGTTGCGTGTTCCCTGGTGTGTGTTGCGTGTTCCGCGGTGTGGTGCGGGTGGTCAGGCCGGCCGTGCCGCCACGCCGTCCAGTGCCGCCAGCAGGCCCGCCAGCTCCGGCAGGCCGCCCACCGGCGTGCCGGGGACGGCCAGGACACCGCCCGGTTCCTCGTCCAGCAGGACGAACGCAGGGCCGCCGGTCCGGGCCACCAGCGACCAGCCGGGCCCGTCGGCCCGGAGGGTCCGCACGCCCTCGCCCGCGAAGGCCGACCGGACCCGCCCCGGCGGCGGTGCGTCGCGCGTGTACCCGTCGGCCTCCCGCAGGGCCCGCGCGAGCCCGGGGTGCGCGGCCGCGGCCGCCCCGCCGTCCTCGGCGACGCGCCCGCTCCACTGCGCCCAATCCCGGGCGATCTGGTCCGCGCCCAGGCGCCGCTGCACCGGCCCCCACACCTCCGCCGAGGGCGGCGCCAGCGGCACCCGCCCCGTGCCGTCCGCGCCCTGCTCGGGGTCGTGCGGCTCCGGAATGCCCGCCGTCGACACCGTCAGCTCCAGCGGCCAGCCCGCCAGCGAGACCACGATCGTGTGCTCGTCGGGCGAGAGGTCGTACTCCATGCCGCAGTCCCAGGAGGCGATGGCGGAGGCCACCAGCGAGACGTCGTCCACGACGACCGTCCAGCGCGCGCCCTCCTCGTCCTGTCCCAGCACCAGCCCGTACCCGTCGGCGACCGGCGGCACCCCCAGCAGCGCGCAGGCCTCCGGGAAATCGTCGCCGAGCACCGCCGGGAACCGGGTGGGGGTCAGCAGTGCGGCCGTCAGCACGTACAGCGAGCCCCCGTCCTCCTCATCGGACACGTGGCCTCCCGATCGCGTTCTCGTCGGCGCACCTTAACCAGCGGGTAACTCGCACGTCGAGACCCGGCGGGGGCCGATTTCCAAGCCCGCTACCTGCACGTAGAGTTGGGGACCCGCCACAGAAAGGGAGACCGGTGCAGCGTTACGACCGGCTGAGGGAGATCCTCCGGCTCGACCCCGACAAGGACTTCCTGGCCATCTACCGGCTCACCGCCACCTACGAGTTCCCCTGGGACTTCACCCGTGCCCTGGAGCTCGCCCTCTTCAGGACCTACGCCGTCCCCTCCATCGGCGCCCTGCTCGCCGAGACCGCCGAGTTCACCGACCGGGCGCAGAAGCGCTACGACGACACCGCGCTGCTCCTCGACGCGGTCGTGGAGCACGGCTTCGAGAGCGACACGGCGCGCACGGCGATCCGCCGCGTCAACCAGATGCACCGCAGCTACGACATCTCCGACGACGACATGCGGTACGTCCTGTGCACGTTCGTGGTGATTCCGGCCCGCTGGCTGGACGACTACGGCTGGCGCCCGCTGACCCACCACGAGCGCCGGGCCTGCGCCAACTACTACGCCACCCTCGGCCGGCACATGGGCATCACGGACATCCCGGGCTCCTACGAGGAGTTCGAGACCACCCTGAACGCCTACGAGGAAGCCCACTTCGGCTGGGACGAGGGCGGCCGCCAGGTCGCCGACTCCACCCTCGCCCTGATGGCCTCCTGGTACCCGGCGCCGCTCGCCCCCGCCGTGCGCGGCGCGAGCCTCGCCCTGCTCGACGAGCCGCTCCTGAACGCCTTCCGGTACGCGGCCCCGCGCCCCGGCGTCCGGCGGCTGGTCCGGGGAGCCCTGCGGCTGCGCGGCCGCGCGGTACGGCTGCTGCCGCCGCGCTCGGCCCCCCACTACGCCCGGCAGAACCCGGAGATCAAGGGCTACCCCGACGGCTACGACGTCGGCGAACTCGGCACCTTCCCCGTGCCCGGTACGGGGGGCTGCCCGGTGCCGCACCCGCGCCGCCCGGCCGGAGCCGAGGCCCAGCCTCCCGCGTAGCCCCCGGGCCCGGGCGGGTGCGGGCGCGCGGGCCGACGTACGAAAGGTTCTCCGCGGGGTCGGGCGGCGCCCTCAGGCTCCGCGCACGGCCAGGACCAGGAAGCGGGCGTCCTCGTCGGCGTACGAGGTCATCCGCCAGCCGGAGCCGGACAGGAGCGGGCCGAGGTTGTGCTCGGCCCGCAGGTCGTCCGGGGTCAGCTCGCGGCCGTGGCGCGCGGCGAGGGCGGCTCGCCCGATCGGGTGAAAGAGCGCGAGCCGCCCGCCCGGGCGGACCACGCGGGCGAGCTCGCGCAGGTTCGCGGCCGGATCGGGCAGGTGGGCGATCAGCCCGGCGGCGAAGACGGCGTCCAGCACCCCGTCGCGCAGCGGCAGCCGGGCCACGTCGGCGCGGAGCAGCGTCCCCTCCCGGTCCCGCCCGGCCTCCTGCGCGGCGGCCAGCATCTCCTCGGTCAGGTCCACGCCGAGCACGGTTCCGGCCGGCCCGACGGCCGCGCGCAGCGGGACGAGCGCGCGGCCGGTCCCGCACCCCGCGTCGAGCACCCGGTCGCCGGGCCCGATGCCGAACTCCGCCACGGCGGTCGCGAAGGCGGGCGCGTCCTCGGGGAACTTCCCGTCCCAGGCGGCTGCGCGCGCCCCGAAGAACTCCTGCACCTGTGCGCGGTCTTCGTTCATACGGCTCATAGGGCTCATAGGGCTCATGCGCCCATGATCCCGCACCGTGCGGTCCGTGCGACCGTGCGGTCGGTCCGTGAGACCCGCGCGGTCTGGGCGGTCTGTGGGGTCTGCGCTGTCTGAGCGGTCCGTGCTCTCCGTGCGCAAGGTGGCACGTGGCGTGATCGGAGATGAACGTATCTCTGTCATATTCCAGCAGTTACAGCGTCTTTCGAAATGCGCCCCTTGTTCGCGCCCTCACCCGGACTAGCGTCCCGTGGCCATGGGACACCTGGACCACGCCGCCTATGGCTGGCTGACCCCCGCACTGTCATATGTGATGGCATCGATCGGCGCCGCCCTCGGCCTGCGCTGTACCGTCCGCGCGCTCGCCGCGACCGGCGCCTCCCGCCGCAACTGGCTCCTCACCGCGGCCTCCGCCATCGGCACCGGCATCTGGACGATGCACTTCATCGCCATGCTCGGCTTCCACGTCACCGGCACGGAGATCCAGTACGACGTGCCGATGACCCTCCTCAGTCTGCTCGTCGCCATGCTCGTCGTCGGCGCGGGGGTGTTCGCCGTCGGATACGGCAAGGACCGCGGCCGCTCCCTCTTCCTCGGCGGCCTCACCACCGGACTCGGCGTCGCGAGCATGCACTACCTCGGCATGGCCGCCCTGCGCCTGCACGGCCGCATCGCGTACGACCCGCTCACCGTCACGCTCTCGGTCGCCATCGCCGTCGTCGCCGCCACGGCGGCGCTCTGGGCCGCCCTCAACATCAAGTCGCCGGTGGCCGTCGCCGTGGCCTCCCTCGTCATGGGCGCCGCGGTCAGCAGCATGCACTACACGGGGATGCTGGCGGTCTCCGTACGCGTCACCCCCTCGGACGCGGCACTGCCCGGAGCCACCGCCCTGCAGTTCATCTTCCCGCTCGCGGTCGGGCTCGGCTCCTACTTGTTCATCACCGCCGCCTTCGTCGCGCTCTCCCCGACGGCGGACGAGCGGGCCGCCTCGCTCTCCGCGGCCGGTGCAGGTGCCGGTTCCGGTGCCGGTTCTGCCGCGGCCGGCTCCGGCCGCCCGGCGCCCGGGACCGAGGCGGCGCCCGGTCCCGGCCACGCCCCGGCCGCCGCCGTCCGGCGCCTCGGTGAGGGCCCCCTCCCCTCACGCTGACCCCCGCCCCGCCCCCTGTGGATCCGTACCGCCCGGAACGAGGAGCCCATGCGCAGACCCCGCAGACGACCGGAAGCACCGCCACCGAGACCCCCCGAGCCCCCGGCGCGCGGCCGCCGCGCACACGCCGGTCCCCCCGCGCCGGAGCCGACGGCGCACGCGGAGCCCGGCCCCGCCCGTTCCGCCCCGGCCGCGGGGCCGGGCCCCGGCGGGAGCGCGGGCGGCGGCGGGAGCGCGGGCGGCGGCAGCGGCGGCCAGGGCGGCCCGTGGGCCCGGCTGCGGCCCGCCACCGTCCGCGCGAAGGTCGTCTCCCTGCTGATGGTGCCGGTCGTCTCGCTCCTCGCCCTCTGGGGCTTCGCCACCGTCAGCACCGCCCAGGAGATAGCCCGGCTCAGCCGCATCCGCCAGGTCGACGCCGAGATACGCACCCCCGTCGCCGCCGCCCTCACCGAGATCCAGGCCGAACGCCGGGCCGCCGTACGGTTCCTGGCCGACCCCGCCTCCGACGGGGCGGCCGCCCTCGAACAGCAGGCCCGGCGCACCGACGCGGCCGTACGCCGGCTGCGCCTCGGCGACCGGCACACCGTCGCCGACTCCGGTGACCACCGCGCCGACACCGTCGTGCGGCTCGGCGCCTTCGTCGCCGGCGCGGAGGCGCTCGGCTCCGCCCGCAAGGACATCGCCGCCCGCCGCGCCACCCCCGAGGGCGCGTACGAGACGTACACCCGCGTCGCCGACTCCGCCCTCGCCGCCGAGGGCGCCCTGTCCGGTGGCACCGACGCCGAACTCGGCCCCGACGCCCGCGTCCTGCTGGAGTTCGCCCGCGCCGGCGAGCTGCTGTCCCGGGAGGACGCGCTGCTGGCCCTGCCCGGCCCGCGCACCGCCGAGGCGCTGCGCCGCCTGGCCGGCACCGTGGAGGCCCGCCGCTCCCTGACCGCCGCCACCGCCCGGGACCTGCCCGCCGACCGGCGATCGGTCTGGGAGTCCGCGTCGAAGAGCACCGCCTACGCCGAGCTCACCGCCGCCGAGGACAAGGCCCTCGCCGCCGGCCCCGTCCCCGCCGCCGCGAGCTCCCCGGCCGCGGCCGCGGCTGCGGCCTCCGCGCCGCGGGAGGCCCACGGGGTGCCGCCCGGCTGGGACGCCGCCCACGCCGCCGTCAGCGCTTCGATGCGCGAGGTCCGGCAGGCAGCGCCCGTCCGGGCGGCCGGGGGCTCCGGCCCGCTCGCCGAAGGCGCGTTCAGTCCGGCCGGTGCCGCCGTCCTGCTGGGCCTGGCGGCGGTGGCCGCCTCGCTCGTGATCTCCGTACGGATCGGCCGCGCTCTGGTGGTCGAGCTGGTGTCGCTGCGCAACACGGCCCTGGAGATCGCCCACCGCAAGCTCCCGCAGGCCATGGAGCGGCTGCGGGCCGGCCGGGCCGCGGACATCGACGTCGCGGCCGAGGCCCCGCCCGGGCCGCCTGCCGAGGACGAGATCACCCAGGTCGGCGAGGCCCTGTCCACCGTCCACCGGGCGGCCCTCAGCGCCGCCGTCGAGCGCGCCGAACTCGCCAGCGGCGTCAGCGGGGTCTTCGTCAACCTCGCCCGCCGCAGCCAGGTGCTCGTGCACAAGCAGCTCGACCTCCTCGACTCCATGGAGCGCCGCGCCGACGACCCGGGCGAGCTCGGCGACCTCTTCCGGCTCGACCACCTCACCACCCGGATGCGCCGCCACGCGGAGAGCCTGATCATCCTCTCGGGCGCCGCCCCGGGCCGGGCCTGGCGGATGCCGGTCCCGCTGACCAACGTCGTGCGCGCCGCCGTCTCGGAGATCGAGGACTATCCGCGCGTGGAGGTCCGCCGGCTCGCCGAGGCCGCCGTGACCGGGGGTTCGGTCGCCGACCTCACCCACCTGCTCGCCGAACTGATCGAGAACGCCACCCAGTTCTCCCCGCCGCACACCAGGGTTCGCGTCAGCGGCGAGCCCGTCGGCGCCGGGTACGTCCTGGAGGTCGAGGACCGCGGACTCGGCATGGGGCGCGAGGCGCTCGCGGAGGCCAACCGCCGGATCGAGCACTGCGAGGACCTGGACCTCTTCGACAGCGACCGGCTCGGCCTGTTCGTCGTCAGCAGGCTCTCGGCCCGCCACGGCATCCAGGTGCACCTGCGGCCCTCGCCCTACGGAGGCACCACCGCCGTGGTGCTGCTGCCCAACTCCCTCCTCCAGGGAGCCATTGAGGCCCCTCCGGCCGATGTGCCCGAGCCCGGTCCGGGATCCGGTCCGCAGCCCGCGCCCGCGCCCGGACCCGGAGCCGCTTCCCGGCCGGGTGCCGCGCCCGGAGCCGGAGCCGCGTCCCGGCCCGGTTCCGCCCCCGAACCCGGAGCCGCGTCCCGGCCGGGCGCCGTCCCCGCACCCGGCGCCGGGCCGTGGCAGGAGCCGGCTCCCGCCCCGGTGGCGCCGCTGCGGCCGCGCGGCCCCGGCGGCACGGGACTGCGTACCGCACCGGCGCCCGTGCCGGCGGCGGTGCCGGAGCCCGCCGCCCGCGCCGCCTCGGTGACCGAACTGCCGCGCCGCGTGCGCCAGGCCAGCCTGGTCCCGCAGTTGCGCGAGGCACCCGCCCCGCAGGTCCCGGCCGGCCCGCGGTCCCCGGCGGAGCCCCCGGACCGCAGCCCGGAGCAGGCGCGGGACCGGATGGCCGCCTACCGGGCGGGCTGGGCGCGCGGCTCACAGGACGAATCCCCCCACGCAGGCAGCGAAGGAGAAGTGTGATGATCGAACACCACAGGACCGCCCTCGACGGGATCCGTGGATCCGGTGAGCTGGACTGGCTGCTGGACGAGCTCGTCATGCGGGTCCGCGAGGTCCGGCACGCCGTCGTGCTGTCCAACGACGGCCTGGCGGTGGGCTCCTCCAGCGCCCTCGGCCGGGAGGACGCCGAGCACCTGGCGGCGGTCGCCTCCGGCTTCCACAGCCTCGCCAAGGGCGCGGGCCGGCACTTCCGCGCCGGGAGCGTGCGCCAGACGATGGTGGAGATGGACGAGGGGTTCCTCTTCGTCGCCGCCGCCGGGGACGGCTCCTGCCTGGCCGTCCTCAGCACCGCAGGCGCCGACATCGGGCTGATCGCCTACGAGATGGCCCGGCTGGTCAAACGGGTCGGCGAGCACCTGTACACGCCGCCCCGGTTCGCCGCCCGCCCGCCGGCCGCCGGGTGAGGACGGCGGTCCGGCACATGGAGGGCCAGTGGTACGACGCCGAGGCGGGCCCGCTGGTCCGCCCGTACGCCATGACCGGAGGGCGCACGAAGCCGGGCCCGCACGGGGTCCGGTTCGACCTGATCGCCCTGGTCGTGGTGGAGCCGGAGGCGGCCGGGGCGGGGGACGAGGCGCTGCTCGGCCCGGAGCACCGGACCCTGCTCGGGCTCTGCCGCTCCGAGACCCAGTCGGTGGCGGAGCTCGCCGCCGAGGCGGACCTCCCGGTGGGTGTGGTGCGGGTGTTGCTGGGGGATCTGCTGGAGGCGGGGCACGTGAGGGTGAGCCGGCCGGTGCCGCCCGCCCAGCTGCCGGACGAGCGGATTCTGCGGGAAGTCATCGAGGGATTGCGAGCGCTGTGATGGGACTGTACGAGAACGGCTCGGAGAGGCCCGGAAGTTCCGGGTCCGCAAACGGGGCCGTATCCGGTGCCGCTTCGGGGGCCGGGGCGAGTGCCGTGTCCGGTGCCCTGTCCGATGCGGGGAACGGCGCCGGGAACGGCGCCGGCCGGGAGGAGGAGCTCGCCGCGCTCGCCCTGAAGATCCTGGTGGCCGGAGGCTTCGGGGTCGGCAAGACCACGCTCGTGGGCGCGGTCAGCGAGATCAGGCCGCTGCGCACGGAGGAGCTGCTGAGCGAGGCGGGCGAACTGGTCGACGACACGGGCGGGGTGGCCCAGAAGACCACGACGACCGTGGCCATGGACTTCGGGCGCATCACCATCCGGTCCGGCCTCTCGCTCTACCTGTTCGGGACGCCGGGGCAGGACCGGTTCTGGTTCCTGTGGGACGAGCTCTCGCAGGGCGCGCTCGGGGCGGTCGTACTGGCCGACACCCGGCGGCTGGAGGACTGCTTCCCGGCGGTGGACTACTTCGAGCACCGGCGGATCCCCTTCGTCGTCGCCGTCAACTGCTTCAGCGGCGCCCGCGGTTACGGGTCGGACGAAGTGGCGCGGGCGCTGGACCTGGAGCAGGGGACACCGGTGGTGCTGTGCGACGCGCGGGACAAGGACTCGGGGAAGGAAGTGCTGATCAGGCTGGTGGAGTACGCCGGGCGGGTGCACACCGCCCGGCTCCTCGACTCGGTGGGGCAGTAGGCCCGTCCGGGCGGCCGGGCGGGGTCAGTCCGCGATGCCCGCCAGCGCGATCGCCCTGTCGATGCGCACCCGTACGAGGAGTTCGCCGGGAACGGCGTTGCGTCGGCCGAAGGCCTCGGCGCGCTCCTCGCCCATGTACCGGGCGCCGATCCGCGTCGCCCAGAAGAGCGACTCGTCGAGGTCCTCGCTGATTTCGGCACGGCCGTGGAGGACCACGTAGGAGAAGGGGGGACGGTCGTCGTCCACGCAGAGCGCGACGCGCCCGTCACGGGCCAGATTCCGCCCCTTGACGGTTTTCTCGCCGGTGTTGAAGACGAAGGAATCACCGTCGAGAACGAACCAGATGGGAGCGATGTGCGGGCTTCCGTCCTCGCGGACGGTGGACAGCTTTCCGGTGCGGGTGGAGTGCGAGACGAACGCCCGCCATTCCTCTTGAGTCATCTTCTGTGCCATGCGTCCATCCTCCTTGCCGGAAAGCCCCTGGTGGGGAAGGCTTGCGGCACGACCAAGCGGGGTGGGGCGCGGCCACGTCGGCCGGGTCAACGGGGAGGGGCTGGAAATGGCACTGGACAAGCAGCTCGACTGGCTGCTGGACGATCTGACGCGCAGGGTCCAGCAGGTCCGGCACGCGGTGGTCCTGTCGAACGACGGGCTGGTGACGGCGGCGAGCGCGGGGCTGGCACGGGAGGACGCGGAGCACCTGGCGGCCGTCGCGGCCGGGCTGCAGAGCCTGGCGAAGGGCTCCGGGCGGCACTTCCGGGCGGGTGAGGTGCGCCAGACGATGGTCGAGTACGACGAGGGGTTCCTCTTCGTCGTGGCGGCCGGCTCGGGCAGCTGCCTGTGCGCGCTGAGCGCCGCCGAGGCCGACATCGTGCAGGTGGCGTACGAGATGACGCTGCTGGTCAACAGGGTTGGGGAACACCTGGGCGTCGCGGAGCGGCGGATCACCGGAGGCTGACCGCCGTACCCGGCCCACCGCCTCGGCTCGCAGCCGCAGCAGCCGCCGCCGCACAGGCCTCGGGCCGGCCGGGCACGGGAGTTATCCACAGGCCTCGCGCACTGTCGTCACCCCTCGTTACGGTCTTCACACAGAGTGATCGCCATGTACGGGGGAGGACCGTGATGAAGACGGAGATGCGAGCGCGGCCGGAAGCGCCGCTCAGCGGGGTCCGCGCGGCAGGGGAACTGGGGCTGAGCCGGAGCGAGTTCGCCCGGGCCGTCCAGCTGGGGCTGGTGCGCCCGGGCCCCCGCGCCGCGAGTGGTCCCGCCCGCTTCGCCCGGGCCGAGGTGGACCGGGTCAGGGCGGCGGAGGGGTTCCCGCAGGCGCTGCGCGCGCGGGTGGAGACCGTCGCCGGTACGGACGCGGGGGCGCGGGTGCTGGAGGTGGGGCCGAGCCGGTTCACGCGGCTCGCGCGCTGCGGGCACCTCACCCCCGTCGGCTACCGGATCAACCGCTACCGGGCGGTCGTCTGGCTCTATCTGGCCGGGGAGCTGCGGGAGTTCGCCGCCCGGGCGCCGGGGATGCTGAGGGGGGCGGCGCCCCCGCCCGACCGGGAGCTGATGGCCGCCGGGGCCGACCTGAGGCCGCGCGGGTGGCGGGACCGGCACGTGGGGCTGCTGCTGAGACGGACCCCCGACCCCTGGGAGCGGGCGGCCGTACTGGCCTCCGTGCTCCCCGAGGAGGAGGTACGGGCGGCCGTGCCCGATCCGGCGGAGCGGATCGTGCTCGCCGCCCTCGCACCGCCCCTGCCGTACGGGCACCCGCAGGTGCCGGCGGCCGCGGCGGTGGCCCGGCGGCTGCTGCTGGCGGAGCCGCCGGAGGAGGTCCACCGGTACCGCGCCGGGCTGGACTCCGCGCTGGCCTGCGCGCGCGGTCAGTCGAACTCGACGGGGGAGAGGGGGCCGACGTAGACCCAGGCCCCGCCCTCGCGGGAGAAGGAGCTGTGCTCGTGCAGCGAGCCGGTGTGACCGCCCTCGCGGTAGTGCGCGCGGAACTCCACCGACCCCTCCGTCTCGAACATCCCGCCGCGCTCGGTCGCGAGGATCTCCAGGCGCTCCCAGCGCTGGTCCGGATCGAGGTCGAGCCGGCCGGGCCGGGTCGAGGGGTGCCAGGAGCGCATCAGGTAGGCGGTGTCGCCGACCGCGAAGGCGCTGAAGCGGGAGCGCATCAGCAGTTCGGCGGTGGGCGCCTGCCGGGCGCCCGAGTGGAAGCGGCCACAGCAGTCCGCGTAGGAGGCGGGCAGCCCGCAGGGGCAGGGGAGGGCCGGAGTGGACATCGGTGCGATCAGCTCTTCGGTGAGGAGGGCGGGAAGGGGGACGGCCGGCGGCCCGGGTGCGTGCCGGGCGCCGTGGGCATCGTGCAGGACTTTCGCAACACCCCCTACTGCGGGGACACGGCCGGCCGGGCCTTGTCGGCCGGGTACGGGCGGAAGAGGCCCTCCTGCACGACGGAGACCAGCAGCCTGCCCTCCAGGTCGTAGATGCGGCCACGGGCCAGACCGCGGCCGCCGTGCGCGATGGGCGCCTCCTGGTCGTACAGGAACCACTCGTCCGCACGGAAGGGCCGGTGGAACCACATGGCGTGGTCCAGTGAGGCCATGTCGAAACCGCGCATGCCCCACAGCGGTTCCACGGGGATGCGCACGGCGTCCAGGAGGGTCATGTCACTGGCGTAGGTGAGGGCGCAGGTGTGCACGAGCGGGTCGTCGCCCAGGGGGCCGACCGCCCGCATCCACACCGCGCTGCGGGGATCGGCGTCCTTGAGCTCCTCGGGGGTCCAGCGGAGCCGCTCCACGTACCGGATGTCGAAGGGCTGCCGGCGGGCCATCCGCTCCAGCGCCTCGGGCAGCGTGCCCAGGTGCTCGCGGATCTCGTCCGCGACCTTCGGGAGGGTGTCCGGGTGCGGGAAGTCGAGGCGGGGAGGCAGCTGGTGCTCGATGCTGCCCTCCTCCGGGTGATGGAAGGAGGCGGTCAGGTTGAAGATGGTCTTGCCCTGCTGGACGGCGGTGACCCGGCGCGTGGTGAAGGAGCGCCCGTCGCGCACCCGCTCCACCTGGTACACGATCGGAACCCCGGGGATGCCCGGGCGCAGGAAGTACGAGTGCAGCGAGTGGACCGGCCGGTCGCTCTCGGTGGTCCGGCCGGCGGCCACCAGCGCCTGGCCGGCGACCTGCCCGCCGAACACGCGCTGGAGGGATTCCTGGGGGCTGGCTCCCCGGAAGATGTTGACCTCGATCTGCTCCAGGTCGAGCAGGTCGACCAGTCTCTCGGCGGGGTTCGTCATCAGAGGTTCTCCACTGTCGGGTCCGGCGGGCCGGGCGGGGCCGCCCGCGGTGGCGTGCGGGTTCCGGTCAGAGCGCGCCGAGCTCGCCGACCGAGGTGACCCGGATGACGGCCCGGCCCTCCTCGTCGGACGCGGCGAGGTCGACCTCGGCGCTGATGCCCCAGCCATGGTCGCCGTTGGGATCGGCGAACGTCTGGCGGACGCGCCACAGGCCGTGCGCCGGGTCCTCCTCGATCTGGAGCAGCTTCGGGCCGCGCGCGTCGGGGCCGGTGCCCAGGTCGTCGTACTCGTCCCAGTAGGCGTCCATGGCCTCGCCCCAGGCGTCGGCGTCCCAGCCCGACTCGGCGTCCAGCTCGCCCAGCTGGTCGACGTGGTCGAGCGCCGCCAGCTCGACCCGGCGGAACATGGCGTTGCGGACCAGCACGCGGAAGGCGCGGGCGTTGGCCGTGACCGGCTTGACCTGGTCGGCCTTCTCCTGGGCCTGCTCCGCCGTCTCCACCTCCGGGTTCGCCAGCTGCTCCCACTCGTCGAGGAGGCTGGAGTCGACCTGGCGGACCAGCTCGCCCAGCCAGGCGATGAGGTCTTCGAGGTCCTCGGACTTCAGGTCGTCGGGGATGGTGTGGTCCAGCGCCTTGTACGCGCTCGCCAGGTAGCGCAGCACGATGCCCTCGGTGCGGGCCAGCTCGTAGTAGGAGGTGAACTCGGTGAAGGTCATCGCCCGCTCGTACATGTCGCGGATGATCGACTTCGGGGAGACGGGGTGGTCACGTACCCACGGGTGGCTCTTGCTGTAGACGTCGTAGGCGTGGACCAGCAGCTCTTCGAGGGGCTTGGGGTAGGTGACCTCCTGGAGGCGCTCCATCCGCTCCTCGTACTCGATGCCGTCGGCCTTCATCGCGCCGACCGCCGCGCCCCGTTCCTTGTTCTGCTGGGCCGCCAGGATCTGGCGCGGGTCGTCCAGCGTGGACTCCACGACGGAGACCATGTCCAGGGCGTAGGAGGGGGATTCCGGGTCCAGCAGGTCGAACGCGGCCAGCGCGAAGGTGGACAGCGGCTGGTTCAGCGCGAAGTCCTGCTGGAGGTCGACGGTCAGCCGGATGGTGCGGCCCTCCGCGTCCGGGGTGTCGAGCTTCTCGACGACGCCGCCGTCCAGCAGCGAGCGGTAGATCGCGATGGCCCGGCGGATGTGCCGCAGCTGGGCCTTGCGCGGCTCATGGTTGTCCTCCAGGAGGTGGCGCATCGCCTGGAAGGCGTCGCCGGGCCGGGCGATCACCGAGAGCAGCATGATGTTGGTGACCTTGAACCGCGAGGTCAGCGGCTCCGGGTCGGCGGCGATCAGCTTCTCGAAGGTGGTGTCCGACCAGGCCACGAAACCTTCGGGGGCCTTCTTGCGGACGACCTTGCGGCGCTTCTTCGGGTCGTCCCCGGCCTTCGCGAGGGCCTTCTCGTTCTCGATGACGTGCTCGGGGGCCTGCGCGACCACGAAGCCGGCCGTGTCGAAGCCGGCCCGCCCGGCCCGGCCGGCGATCTGGTGGAACTCCCGCGCGCGCAGCGTGCGGACGCGGTTGCCGTCGTACTTGGTGAGCGCGGTGAACAGCACCGTGCGGATCGGGACGTTGACGCCGACGCCGAGCGTGTCGGTGCCGCAGATCACCTTGAGCAGGCCGGCCTGGGCCAGCTTCTCCACGAGCCGGCGGTACTTGGGCAGCATGCCCGCGTGGTGCACGCCGATGCCGTGGCGGACGTACCGGGAGAGGTTCTGGCCGAACTTCGTGGTGAAGCGGAAGTTGCCGATCAGCTCCGCGATCTTGTCCTTCTCCTCGCGGGTGCACATGTTGATGCTCATCAGCGACTGCGCCCGCTCGACCGCTTGGGCCTGGGTGAAGTGCACGATGTAGACGGGCGCCTGCCGGGTCTCCAGCAGCTCGGTGATCGTGTCGGTGATCGGCGTGGTCACGTACTCGTACGAGAGCGGTACGGGCCGGGTCGCGGACCGGACCACCGACGTCGGACGGCCGGTGCGGCGGGTCAGGTCGTCCTCGAACCGCTTCACGTCGCCGAGCGTCGCCGACATCAGGACGAACTGGGCCTGCGGCAGTTCCAGCAGCGGGATCTGCCAGGCCCAGCCGCGGTCCGGCTCCGCGTAGAAGTGGAATTCGTCCATCACGACCTGGCCGATGTCGGCGTACTTGCCGTCGCGCAGGGCGATGGACGCCAGGACCTCGGCGGTGCAGCAGATCACCGGGGCGTCCGCGTTCACGGAGGCGTCACCGGTCAGCATCCCGACGTTCTCGGTGCCGAAGAGCTTGCACAGGTCGAAGAACTTCTCCGACACCAGCGCCTTGATCGGCGCGGTGTAGAAGGTGACCTTGTCCTGGGCCAGCGCGGTGAAGTGCGCTCCGGCCGCCACCAGGCTCTTGCCGGAGCCGGTCGGGGTCGACAGGATCACGTTCGCACCGGAGACGACCTCGATCAGCGCCTCCTCCTGCGCCGGGTACAGGGTGATGCCCTGGTCCTCCGCCCACGAGGAGAAGGCCTCGAAGAGGGCGTCGGGGTCGGCGGTCGGCGGGAGCTGATCAATGAGGGTCACGCCCCCCATCTTGCCTGGCTTCCTCCCGGAAGAGGGAACCGGCGGACGGAACGAAGATCATCGCAGGTACGCTGGGCCGTCGACGCGGCCCGGCCGGAACCCTCCGCCGGGCCCCACCACGACAGGACCGGGGCGGGAAACGAGCATGATGGGTCCGGCGCACTCACTGTCCGGGGCGGCCGCATGGCTGGGGGTGGGCGCCGCGGTGGCTGCCGCGGGACACCCGATGCCGTGGCCGGTACTGGTCGTCGGCGCCCTGATCTGCGCCGGCGCGGCCCTGGCCCCCGACCTCGACCACAAGTCGGCGACGATCTCACGCGCCTTCGGCCCGCTCTCCCGCGGCCTGTGCGAGGTGGTCGACAAGATCTCCTACGCCGTCTACAAGGCGACGCGCTCCCCGCGCGACGCCCGCCGCAGCGGGGGCCACCGCACCCTCACGCACACCTGGCTCTGGGCCGTCCTGATAGGCGCCGGTTCCTCGGCGGTCGCGGCCGGCTTCGACCGCTGGGGCGTGCTCGCGCTGCTCTTCGTCCACCTGGTGCTCGCCGTCGAGGGGCTGCTGTGGCGGGCGGCACGGATGTCCAGCGACGTCCTGGTCTGGCTGCTGGGCGCGACCAGCGCCTGGATCCTGGCCGGGGTGCTCGACGAGCCGGGCAACGGCGCGGGCTGGCTGTTCGGCGGGCCGGGCCAGGAGTACCTGTGGCTCGGGCTGCCGATCATGCTCGGCGCACTGGTCCACGACATCGGCGACGCGCTGACCGTCTCGGGCTGTCCGATCCTGTGGCCGCTGCCCATAGCCGGGAAGCGCTGGTACCCGGTGGGCCCGCCGAAGATGATGCGCTTCCGTGCCGGGAGCTGGGTCGAGCTCAAGGTGCTCATGCCGGTCTTCATGCTCCTCGGCGGCGTGGGCGGCGCCTCCGCGCTCGGCTTCATCTGACCCCGGGCCGGCCGACCCGGGGAGCGGGCCGGCCGCGCCGGGCCGAGGCCGCCCGGCGCGGGGGCCGGCCCGGCGGCGGCCTCCGCCCGGGCGCGGGCGCGTCAGCCGTGCCAGGAGCGCCACAGGGCCGCGTACGCCCCGCCGGCCGCCACCAGCTCGTCGTGCGAGCCGAGTTCGCTGATCCGGCCCCCCTCGACCACCGCGATCACGTCCGCGTCGTGCGCGGTGTGCAGCCGGTGCGCGATCGCGATGACCGTACGCCCGTCCAGCACCCGTGCCAGCGAACGCTCCAGGTGCCGGGCCGCGCGCGGGTCCAGCAGCGAGGTCGCCTCGTCCAGCACCAGGGTGTGCGGATCCGCCAGCACCAGCCGGGCCAGCGCGACCTGCTGCGCCTGCGCCGGGGTCAGCGCGCTCCCGCCGGACCCGACCTCCGTGTCCAGCCCCGACTCCAGGGCCCGCGCCCAGCCGTCCGCGTCCACCGCGCCCAGCGCCGCCCACAGCTCGGCGTCCTCCGCGCCCGTCCTGGCCAGGCGCAGGTTGTCCCGCAGGGTGCCCACGAACACGTGGTGCTCCTGGTTGACCAGCGCCACGTGCTCGCGGACACGCTCCGCCGGCATCCGCGACAGCCGGGCCCCGCCGAGCGTGACCTCACCGGTCCGGGGCGCGTAGATGCCCGCCAGCAGCCGGCCCAGGGTGGACTTGCCCGCCCCCGACGGGCCCACCAGCGCCATCCGGGTGCCCGGCGGCACGGACATCGACACCCGGTGCAGGACGTCCACGCCCTCCCGGTACCCGAACCGCACCTCCTCGGCCCGGACGTCCCGCCCCTCCGGGACCACCGCCCGGTCACCGGCGTCCGGCTCGATCTCCCGCACGCCCACCAGCCGCGCCAGCGACACCTGCGCGATCTGGAGCTCGTCGTACCAGCGCAGGATCAGCCCGATCGGGTCGACCATCATCTGTGCCAGCAGCGCCCCCGTGGTCAGCTGCCCCACCGACATCCAGCCCCGCAGCACGCAGTAGCCGCCGATCATCAGCACGGCGCCGAGGATGGTCACGTAGGTGACGTTCACGACGGGGAACAGGACCGTGCGCAGCCACAGCGTGTACCTTTCCCACGCCGTCCACTCCTTGATCCGCCGCTCCGACAGCTCGGTCCGGCGCCCGCCCAGCCGGTGCGCCTCGACCGTGCGCCCCGCGTCCACCGTCTCGGTCAGCGCCGCCGCCACCGCCGCGTACCCGGCCGCCTCCGACCGGTAGGCCGCGGGGGCCCGCCGGAAGTACCAGCGGCAGCCGGCGACCAGCACCGGCAGCGCCACCAGGGCGGCCAGCGCCAGTGGCGGCGCGGTCACCGCGAGAGCGCCGTAGAGCAGCCCGGCCCACACCACGCCGATAGCCAGCTGCGGCACGGCCTCGCGCATGGCGTTGGCCAGCCGGTCGATGTCGGTGGTGATCCGCGACAGCAGGTCGCCCGTGCCGGCCCGCTCCAGGACGCCCGGCGGCAGGCCGACCGAGCGCACCAGGAAGTCCTCGCGCAGGTCCGCCAGCATCTCCTCGCCGAGCATCGCCCCGCGCAGCCGCACCAGCCGCACGAAGCAGGTCTGCACGGCCAGCGCCAGTGCGAACAGCAGCGCCACCCGCTCCAGGTGCAGCTCGCGGGCCCCCGCCGACAGGTCGTCCACGACCCGGCCCAGCAGGTACGGGCCGGCCATGGACGCCACGACCGCGACCGCGTTGACCGCCACCAGCACCGTGAATGCCCGCCGGTGCCGCCGCAGCAGCCCGCGCACGTAGCCCCGTACGGTCGCGGCCGTCCCCACGGGAAGCGTCGCGGCCGTCTCCGGGGCGGCCGGATCGTATTGCGGCGGAGCCACGCCGATCATGCGGATTCCTCGATCCCTGTGAGTTCCTCTGCCGGTCCGGCCGTGCCCGTCCCGGCCGTGCCCGTCCCGGCCGACCGCTGTTCCTCTTCCGTCTCCCGGGTGACGACCGCCCGGTAGCGCGGTTCGCCGCGCAGCAGCTCCCGGTGGGTGCCCGCCGCCAGCGCCCGGCCCTCGTGGACCAGGACGACCCGGTCCGCGCGGTCCAGCAGCAGCGGCGAGGAGGCCAGCACCACCGTGGTGCGTCCGTCGCGCAGCGCGGCGACCCCGTCGGCGATCCGCGCCTCGGTGTGCGAGTCCACCGCCGAGGTCGGCTCGTCCAGCACCAGCACCTCCGGATCCGTGACCAGCGACCTGGCCAGCGCGAGCCGCTGGCGCTGCCCGCCCGACAGGGACCGGCCGCGCTCGGTGATCCGCGCCTCCATCGGGTCGTCCACCCCGTCGGGAGCCGACTGCAGCAGCGCGTCCAGCACGTCACCGCACTGGCCCGCCGCCAGCGCGGCCCCCGCCGTGACCGCCCCCGAGGCCGGTACGTCCAGCAGCTCGCGCAGCGTCCCGGACAGCAGCACCGGATCCTTGTCCTGTACGAGGACCAGCCCGCGCGCCGTGTCCAGCGCGAGTTCGTCCAGCGCGACCCCGCCGAGCAGCACCGACGGCGACCCGCCGCCGCCGTCCACGGGGTGCCCTCCCAGGCGCTCCGCGAGCCGCCCCGCCAGGTCCGGGTCCCCGCACACCACCGCCGTGAACCGCCCGGCCGGGGCCAGTACCCCCGTCGCCGGGTCGTACAGGTCCCCGCCCGGGGCCGGAGCCTCGGCCGCCGAGGCGACGGGGGCCACCGCACCGTCCTCCGTACGGGTCAGCGACAGCACCCGCGCCGCCCGCGCGGCGGAGGGGCGCGAGAAGGAGTACGCCATCGCGATCTCCTCGAAGTGCCGCAGCGGGTAGAGCATCGTGGCCACCGCGCTGAACGCCGCGACGAGCTCGCCGACCGACAGCCGCCCGTCCAGCACCAGCAGCGCCCCGTACCAGACCACGGTGATCAGCAGCGCGCCCGGCAGCAGCACCTGGATGGCGGAGATCAGCGCCCACATCCGGGCGCTGCGCACGGCGGCCTCGCGGACCTCCTGGGAGGCCTCCCGGTAGCGGCTCAGGAACAGCTCCTCACCACCGATCCCGCGCAGCACCCGCAGCCCCGCCACGGTGTCGGAGGCCAGCTCGGTGGCCCGGCCCGCCTTCTCCCGCTGGAGGTCCGCGCGCCGCGTGGCGCGCGGCAGCAGCGGCAGCACCGACAGGGCGAGCACGGGCACGCCCAGGGCGACGACCACACCGATGGCCGGGGCGTAGAAGAGCAGGCCGACGCAGAGGGCGACGACCGCGAAGGCGGCGGCGAGGAAACGGGAGACCGCCTCCACGAACCATCCGATCTTCTCGACGTCGCCCG
Organism: Streptomyces sp. NPDC043896; assembly: GCF_056435605.1. Classification (NCBI taxonomy): domain Bacteria; kingdom Bacillati; phylum Actinomycetota; class Actinomycetes; order Kitasatosporales; family Streptomycetaceae; genus Streptomyces; species Streptomyces sp. NPDC043896. The sequence goes on along the minus strand of NZ_JBWKEE010000010.1, from coordinate 33,626 downwards.
TGGAAACGGCCGTGACTTCTCCCGCCGCGACCCGGCGGGTCAGGGCGGAGCCCAGTTCGGCGGTCTTGCGGGCGAGCAGTTGCTGCACCCGCGCGGCGGCGGTGATCCAGTTGGTGACGGCGGTGCGGTGCAGCATGGCGTCACCTGCCGCGATGGCGGCGCCGACGAGCAGGAGCAGCCCGCCGGCCAGCAGCAGCCCGGAGCCGTCGCGGTCCACGGCCGCCTCGACGCCCAGACCGACCGCGTACGGAAGTCCGGCGATCCCGCAGAAGTGCAGGAGCCCCCAGGCCAGGCTCCGGGCCTGGCCGCCGAGTTGCATGCGGCCCAGCCACCAGAGGAAGCGGGGGCCTGAGCGGGCGTCGGGTACGCCGGGATCCGGATAGGGAAGATCGCTGATCTGCATGACGCCCCACGACTGCTCGGATGACTGCGACCCGCGCAAGGTTCGTCTGCCGGACCGGACTCCGGCAATCGATTTTCCGGCCCGGGGGCGCACGCAGCGCGCGCGTTCCGGCGCACGCGCCCCCGTGTGCTCCCTGAGCAGACCAGCGTGCGCCGGTGCGCTCAGGGGCGCGTCGCGCGCTCCAGCTCGATCAGCGCCGAGTGGTAGTTCCGTCCGGTGGCCCGGTCCATGCCCACCTCGCACATCCGGTTCGCCGACAGGTGCGCGTCGAACTCCCGTGCCCTCACCTCCGCTGCCTCCCGAGCGGTCGCCGAGTCAGTCAGCTCGGGGTGCAGCATCCCCCGGTCGCCCGCGAACGCGCAGCAGCCCGCGTCGTCCGGGACCACCACCTCCCCGGCGCAGGCCTCGGCCACCGCGCGCAGCTGCGCCTCGTCGCCCAGGTGCCGCATCGAGCAGGCCGGGTGCAGGACCGCCGAACCGACGGTGCGCCGGATCTCCAGGTGCGGCAGCAGCTCCTCGGCCGCCCAGACGACGGAGTCGACGATCCGCAGCTCGGCATGGAGGGCGAGGTTGTCCGGGGTCAGGTACGGGACCACTTCGTGCGCGAGGCCCAGGGTGCAGGAGGACGCGTCCACCACCAGCGGGAGCCGGCCCCCGGCCGTCCAGCCCCAGGCGGCCTCCACGATCCGGTTGGCCATCAGCCGGTTGCCGGCCTCGTAGCCCTTGGAGTGCCAGATCGTCGCGCAGCAGGTCCCCGCCACGTCGCGCGGGATCCACACCGGCTTCCCGGCCCGCTCCGAAACGGCCACCACCGCCTCCGGGAGGGAGGGCCCGGCGTGCCCGTCGGAGCCGCCGAAGATGCGGTTGACGCACGCCGGGTAGTACACGGCCGCCGCGCCCACCCGCCGGGTCGCGGGCAGCCTGCGGGCCGCGGCGCCGGGGACCTGCGGCAGCCACTCCGGCACCAGGTCGGGGCGTACGGCCTTGCGCGCGGCCCCCGTGACGGCGCCGAGCACCCGGTCCCCGAGCCCGTGCCCGATCCTCTCGGAGGCCGCCACGGCCAGCCGGGCACCCGCCTCGACGCCGCGGAACCGCCGCGCCGCAAGCTCGGCGGCCCGCTCCTCGCGCGGGCCGTGCCTGCGGTGGCGGAAGTCCCTCATCAGCGCACCGGTGTCGATCCCGACCGGGCAGGCGAGCTTGCAGGTGGAGTCGCCCGCGCAGGTGTCGACGGCGTCGTAGCCGTAGGCGTCGAGCAGCTCGTCCAGCACGGGGGAGCCCGGCTGCTGGCGCATCATCTCCCGGCGCAGCACGATCCGCTGGCGCGGGGTGGTCGTCAGGTCCCCGCTGGGGCAGGTCGGTTCGCAGAACCCGCACTCGATGCAGGGATCGGCCACCGCCTCCACCCTCGGGATCGTCTTCAGGCCGCGCAGGTGCGCCCGCGGATCGCGGTCGAGCAGGATCCGCGGGGCGAGGACCGAGTCCGGGTCGACGAGCCGCTTGGTCCGCCACATCAGGTCGGCCGCCCGGGGCCCCCACTCCAGCTCCAGGAAGGGGGCCATGTTGCGGCCGGTGGAGTGCTCGGCCTTCAGGGAGCCGTCGAAGCGCTCCACGGTGAGGTGGCAGAAGGCGTCCATGAAGGCCGCGTACCGCTCGACGTCGGCGGGCACCGCCGCGTCGAAGGCGAGCAGGAAGTGCAGGTTGCCGTGGGCCGCGTGGCCGGCGACGGCCGCGTCGAACCCGTGCTCCGCCTGGAGCGCGAGCAGGGCCTCGCAGGCCTCCGCCAGCCGGGACGGCGGCACCGCGAAGTCCTCGGTGATCAGCGTGGTGCCGGGGGGACGGGCTCCGCCGACGGCGGTGACGAACGCCTTGCGGGCCTTCCAGTAGCCGGCGATGGCGGCCGGGTCGGTGGTGAAGGCGTTGGTCACGGAGGCGACCGGCGCCACCAGCTCCAGCGCGGGCAGGACGGCGGCCGCGCGGCGCTCGTACTCGGCGCGGCCCGCCGCGTCCGGCGCCCGGAACTCCACCAGCAGCGCGGCGGTGTCCCTCGGCAGCTCCGCCCAGTCGGCGGGCACGCCCGCGACGCTGACGGAGGCGCGCAGGGTGTTGCCGTCCATCAGCTCGACGGCGAGGGCGCCGGCGTCGTTGAAGAGCGGCACGGCGGCCGCCGCGGCCGGCAGGGAGGGGAAGAAGAGCAGCGCGCTGGTGAGCTCGCGGTCCAGGGGGAGGGTGTCGAAGACGACCTCGGCGATGAAGCCGAGCGTGCCCTCGGAGCCGACCATCAGGCCGCGCAGGATCTCCACGGGCGTGGTGCCGTCCAGGTAGGCGTCGAGGCGGTAGCCGGTCGTGTTCTTGATCTCGTACTTGGCCCGGATCCGGGCCACCAGGGCAGGGTCGGCCTCGATCTCCCGCTTGAGCTCCATCAGCCCGTGGCAGAGCGCCGGTTCGGCGCGGGCCAGCTCCTCGTCGGCGAGCGGGTCGGCGGTGTCCACGACGGTGCCGGCCGGCAGCACCAGGGTGAGGGAGGACAGGGTGCGGTACGCGTTCCTCGTGGTCCCGGCCGTCATGCCGGAGGAGTTGTTGGCGACCACCCCGCCCAGGGTGCAGGCGACGGCGCTGGCCGGGTCGGGCCCCAGGATCCGGCCGTGCCGGGCGAGGGCGGCGTTGGCCCGGAAGACGGTGGTGCCCGGCTGGATCCGGGCGCGCCGGCCCTCCTCCAGGACCTCGACTCCGGCCCAGTGGCGGCGTACGTCGACCAGGATGTCCTCGCCCTGCGCCTGGCCGTTCAGGGAGGTCCCGGCGGCGCGGAAGACCACCTCGCGCTGCCGGCCGTGCGCGTACGAGAGGACCGCGGAGATGTCGTCGATGTCCTCGGCGACCACCACGACCTGCGGGACGAAGCGGTACGGAGAGGCGTCGGTGGCGTAGCGGACCAGGTCGGAGACCTTCCACAGCACCTTCTCGGCGCCGAGCAGCTCGCTCAGCTCGGCGCGCAGCGCCGCCGGGGTGCCGCCGGCCAGCCGGTCGGGGACCCGGTCGGGGGCGGGGGCGTGCGGGCCGCGCGGGCGCAGGGCTCCCGGCTTCGGTTCGAGCAGCGGCATCAGCAGCCCCTTGTGTCTCGCGGTCCGGCACGGGCGCCGGGGCCGGCGCCCGCCCCGCCCGTCTCAGCAGCGGCGCTCCGCCGGAACGTCCGCCAGTGCGTTCAGCAGGCCGCCGAGCACCTCGCGCTGTTCGGCGGTCAATGGAGCCAGGATCTCCTCTGCCGCGTCCGTTCGCGCGTTGCGCAGACGGCGCAGCGTGGCGCGACCGGTTTCGGTGAGCTCGATCCGGATCACGCGCCGGTTCGCGGGATCGGGCGCGCGGCGCACGCAGTCGGCCGCCTCCAGCCCGTCCACGAGGGTGGTCACGGCACGCGGCACGACCTCAAGACGCGTTGCCAGGTCTGCCATCCGGGGCGGCTGGTCCCCGCCGTAGTGCGAGACGAGGCGCAGCAGCCGCCCCTGGGCGGGGGTGATCCCGAGCGGTTCCATGTGGCGCTTCTGGATGCGGTGGAGCCGCCGCGTGAGGCGCAGCAGCTGCTCGGCCAGGACGCCGTCGGTGGAATCGCGGGTGTCGGTCTCGGAACCGGTGCTCATACTGGGAACAGTACCAGGACAGGATTCATTGTGAGCATAGGTAACAATGAGCTAGGCTCATCTCAGTCCCGCCTGAAGGAGGCCCATGCCCCACGACGAACCGAACTGGACCCCATCGACCGAAGCCCTCGACCCCACCCGCCCCGGACCGGCTGACCGCCCGCGCGAGCTGCGCCGCATCCTCGGCCTGTTCCGCCCCTACCGCGGCCGGCTCGCCGTGGTCGGAGCCCTCGTCGGCGCGTCCTCGCTGGTCGGCGTGGCCTCGCCGTTCCTGCTCAAGGAGATCCTGGACGTCGCGATCCCCGAGGGCCGGACCGGACTGCTCAGCCTGCTCGCGCTCGGCATGATCCTCACGGCCGTCGTGACCAGCGTCTTCGGCGTGCTCCAGACACTGATCTCCACCACGGTCGGCCAGCGCGTCATGCACGACCTGCGCACCGCCGTCTACGCCCAGCTCCAGCGGATGCCGCTGGCCTTCTTCACCCGCACCCGCACCGGCGAGGTGCAGTCCCGCATAGCCAACGACATCGGCGGCATGCAGGCCACCGTCACCTCGACCGCGACCTCGCTCGTGTCGAACCTGACCGCCGTGATCGCCACCGTCGTCGCGATGCTCGCGCTCGACTGGCGGCTGACCGTGGTCTCCCTCCTGCTGCTGCCCGTCTTCGTGTGGATCAGCCGGCGGGTCGGTGACGAGCGCAAGAAGATCACCACGCAGCGGCAGAAGCAGATGGCCGCCATGGCCGCGACCGTCACCGAGTCCCTCTCGGTCAGCGGCATCCTGCTCGGCCGCACCATGGGCCGCTCGCAGTCCCTCACCCACGCCTTCTCCGAGGAGTCCGAGAAGCTCGTCGGGCTGGAGGTGCGCGCCAGCATGGCCGGACGCTGGCGGATGTCCACCATCGGCATCGTCATGGCCGCCATGCCCGCGCTGATCTACTGGGCCGCCGGCATAGCCCTCCAGACGGGCGCCCCCTCCCTCTCCGTCGGCACCCTCGTCGCCTTCGTCACCCTCCAGCAGGGCCTGTTCCGGCCCGCCGTGAGCCTGCTGTCGACCGGTGTGCAGATCCAGACCTCGCTCGCCCTGTTCGCCAGGATCTTCGAGTACCTCGACCTGCCGGTGGACATCACCGAGCGGGAGGAACCCGTGCGCCTGGACCGGGCGCGGGGCGAGATCCGCCTGGAGGACGTGCACTTCGCCTACGAGGCCAAGACCGGCCCCGCCCTCACGGGCATCGACATCACCGTCCCGGCCGGCGGCTCCCTCGCCGTGGTCGGACCGACCGGCTCCGGCAAGAGCACCCTCAGCTACCTGGTGCCCCGGCTCTACGACGTGACCGGCGGACGGGTCGCCCTCGACGGGGTCGACGTGCGCGACCTCGACTTCGACTCGCTGGCCCGCTCCATAGGCGTCGTCTCCCAGGAGACCTACCTCTTCCACGCCTCGGTCGCCGACAACCTGCGCTTCGCCAAACCGGACGCCACCGACGAGGAGATCGTCGAGGCCGCCCGCGCGGCACAGATCCACGAGCACATCCAGTCCCTGCCCGACGGCTACGACACCCTGGTCGGCGAACGCGGCTACCGCTTCTCCGGCGGCGAGAAGCAGCGCCTGGCCATCGCCCGCACCATCCTGCGCGACCCGCCGGTGCTCATCCTCGACGAAGCCACCAGCGCCCTCGACACCCGGACCGAGCACGCCGTGCAGCGGGCCATCGACAACCTCTCCAGGGGCCGCACCACCATCACCATCGCCCATCGCCTCTCCACCATCCGCGACGCCGACCAGATCGTGGTCCTGGACGGCGGCCGGATAGCCGAGCGCGGGACGCACGAGGAGCTGCTCGGGGCGGGCGGCCGCTACGCCGCACTCGTCCGCCGGGACCGGGACGCCGCGCGGGCTCCCCACCCGGAGCGGGCCGCCGCCGGCGCGGAGCACGGCGACTCGGGCAGAGGACCGGGAGGCAGCGGCCCAGTCGGCAGCGGCCCGGCGGGGGAGTCCGTACCCACTCCGGTGAACGTGTGATCGTACGACCGGACCGGGGCGTGGTGCCCGAAAGGCTGCGATTCGGACGTTAACGTGCCCGCATGCCTGATGAGTACCAGCCGCACCAGCCGCCACCGCGCCGCTCCCGGCTCACCCGTCGAGGCCGCGTGGTGCTCCTTCTCGGCGCGCTCCTGGGCATCGGACTCGCCACCACGGTGATCGGACCGCTGCTGCCCCAGGAGGAGAAGCCCGAGCAGCCACGCCGGTTGCTCATCCCCGAAGGCTGGCGGGCCGCACAGGTCTACGCCGCCGTCGACCGCGAACTGAAACTCCCCGCCGGCACGACCGAATCGGCCGCCGCCACCGCCGCACTGGACCTGCCCGCCGAGGCGAAGGGCAACCCGGAGGGCTACCTCTTCCCGGCCACGTACCCGGTCACCTCCACGTCCACCCCGGCCGCGCTGCTCGCCTCCATGGTGCGGACGGCCAACCACAAGCTCGCCACCAAGGCCGTCGCCGACGGCGGCAGGGCGCACGGGATGACCCCGTACCAGACGGCGACCCTCGCCAGCGTCATCGAGGCCGAGGCCGACAACCCGGCCGACATGGGCAAGGTCTCCCGGGTCGTGCACAACCGGCTGGCGAAGTCGATGCCGCTCCAGATGGACTCCACCATCAACTACGCCCTCAACCGCAGGACCGTGGACACCACGCTCGGCGACACCCGCATCGACCACCCCTTCAACACCTACGAACGCCAGGGCCTGCCGCCCACCCCCATCGACAGCCCCGGCCTGCGGGCCATGGCCGCCGCCGTCGCGCCGACGCCCGGCGACTGGCTGTTCTTCGTCACCGTCAAACCGGGGGACACCCGCTTCGCGGCCACCTACGAGGAACACAAGAAGAACGTCGCGGAGTTCAACCGGCTGCGCGCGGCCGCCGGTTCACCCCCGTCCGCCGCCTCCGGCCACGCGGCCGCCGCACCGCCCTCCTCCGCCACCACCCCCTCCGCTGCCGCCACTTCCTCCCCTGCCACCACCCCCTCCGCCAAAGCGCCCGCCCGCGCCCAGGCAGGACCGCCCCCGAAGGCCCCCGCCGTGAAATGAACAGGCGCCGCCGCCGCGCCCCGCCCTACGATCGGCCGCCTGACGGACGCGCACGACAGGGGGCGGCGAAAGCATGAGACGGCCATGGCGGACACGTCGTACGAGGACCAGCGCGGCCGCACCGCCCGCAGCGGACGGCACCGCAGCGCAGGCGGAGGGAGCGGACGGGCGGGCTGACGAGGAAAGGGCCGCGGCAGCGGAGCAGCAGGCGGACGAGGAGCCGGACGAGGAGCCGGACGAGGAGCCGGACGAGGAGCCGGAAGCGGCCGCCGACCGCCGGTACCTGGAGGAGCTCTGGGGCAGCGACGTGGCGGACTGGCAGCAGTGGCTGGCCCGCTCCCCGGAAGGGGTCGACCTGCTCCTGTGGTGGCACCGGCAGCGCGAGCTGACCTCCCTCGTGGGCGAGGAGCGCTACCGCGCAGGCCTCGCCCGGCTGCTGGCCCGGGCCGCCCCGCGCGACATCGCCGCCTTGGGCCTGGGCTGCAGCCGCCGGGTCGACCGGCGGTGCCGCGCCCCGGAGGTCTGCGGCCAGGACCCCGCCCCGCCTCCGCCCCGCGGCCCGGTTCCCCGCAGGTCCGGACCCGTACCGGGCGCGTGCAGCGGCTTCATCGACTGCTACAGCCCGCACGGGATGCGCGTCGACTTCACCGCCGACGACCGGCACAGCGCGGTGCTCCTCCTCCGGGGCGGCCCGGACGCGGCCCGCATGTGGGTGGACGGAGTGCCCGTCGGCGAGGGCCGGTGGCTGGACGACGGCGGGTGGTGGCACGACGACCGGTTCTACGTGATCCGCGTCGGCGGCCCCGAAGACCATCCGCTCCAGGGACTCGGGGACATCGGGGACTGGCTCTACAGGATCGTTTCCCTCCTGGTGTACGACGCCGAACGGGCCGTGGAGCACGTGTTCGTCCCCGGGCCCGCCGAGGAGTGGACGGACCCGGCATGGGACGTCCGCGACGGTGTCGGCCTCGTCTACGGGACCAAGGAGGCCCGCGAGACCGGCTTCCCCGACCGGAAGGTCCCGCTGGACGGCCCGGCCCCGGCCCCGGGTCCGGACGCGGACCCGGCCCCGACCCCGACCCCGGACGCGGCCCCCGTCCCGGACGCGGGCTGAGTCACCGCCGGACCCCGGGCGAGCAGGCGGCGGATCTCGCGCACGGCGGCGCCGCCCGCGCGGTTGGCGCCGATGGTGGAGGCCGACGGGCCGTAGCCCACCAGGTGGACCCGTTCGTCGCGCACCGCCCTGGTCCCCTCCAGCCGGATCCCGCCGCCCGGCTCGCGCAGCCGCAGCGGCGCCAGGTGGTCGACGGCGGCCCGGAATCCGGTGGCCCACAGGATCACGTCGGCGTCCACGCTCCGCCCGTCCGCCCACGCGACGCCGGCCGGGGTGATCCGGTCGAAGACGGGCAGCCTCTCCAGCACCCCGGAGTCCAGCCCCGCCCGCACGGCCTCCGTCAGGGCCAGCCCGGTCACGCTGACGACGCTCCGCGGGGGCAGTCCCCGCCGGACCCGCTCCTCCACCAGGGCCACCGCCGCCCGGCCCTCCGCCTCGCCGAAGGCACCGTCGCGGAACACGGGCGGCCGGCGGGTCACCCACGTGGTCCCCGCCGCCACCTCGGAGATCTCCAGCAGGTGCTGCACCGCCGAGGTGCCGCCGCCCACCACGACCACCCGGGCCCCGGCGAACGCCCCGGGCCCGGCGTAGTCCGCGGTGTGCAGCCGGCGCCCCCGGAACAGCTCCTGGCCCGGGTAGCGCGGCCAGAACGGCCGGTCCCAGGTCCCGGTGGCGTTGACCAGCGCCCGCGCCGACCAGCTGCCGGACGCGGACTCGACGAGGAGCCGGCCGCCCGACCCCTCGCGCACCGCCGATACGTCCACGGGGCGGCGTACGCGCAGGCCGAAGCGCTCCTCGTACGCCGCGAAGTACTCGCCGATCACCTCGGACGACGGCCGCAGCGGATCGGCACCGGACAGCTCCATTCCGGGCAGCGCGTGCATGCCGTGCACCTTGCCGTAGGTGAGCGAGGGCCAGCGGAACTGCCAGGCCCCGCCGGGGCGGGGAGCGTGGTCCAGCACCACGTGCCCGATGCCGGCCCGGGCCAGGTGGTAGGCGCTGGACAACCCCGCCTGTCCGGCCCCGACGACCACCACGTCCACGTCCGCCGCACCCCTCAGCATTTCGTTCACGGTTCTACCAACTCGGACCGGCGGCGGGATCTTCCCGGCGGTGGCGCCGGCCGGACCGCGTTCCTGAGCCGGCCGGGGAAGGGGGTTGGCTCAGGACTCCGCCGCTGCCAGGGCCCGGAGCCGCTCCAGGCCCCGGCGGGTCTCCTCGTCCAGCGGGACGAACGTCGTCAGCCGCGCGCCCGACGCAGGGCCCAGCCACAGGCTGGTGTGTTCCAGGCGCAGCAGCCCCACGTGGGCGTTGCGGATGTACTTGGTGTTGCCGCCCGACGCCACCACCTCGTGCCGCGCCCAGATCTCCCGGAACTCGGGCGAGGCCGCCTCCAGCCGGGCCAGCAGCGCCTTCCAGGCCGGTTCCGCGAGGTGCCCGCCCATGGAGGCCCGGAACTTGGCGACGAGCAGCCGGTTCATCCCCGGCATGTCGACCAGGGAGGCCCGCCAGTCCGGGTTGGTGAAGGACAGCCACACGCAGTTGCGCTCCTCGGGCGGCAGCGCGTCCAGATCGCACAGCAGCCGTCCGTAGGTGCTGTTGTGGGCCAGGATGTCGTAGCGGCTGTTCTGCACGCACGCCGGGATCGGGTCCAGCTGGTCGAGCACGGCCCGCAGCGCCGGGGTCACGCTCGGGCAGCGGGTGTTCGGAGCCGGGTCGGTGCTGCCCGCCAGCGCGAACAGGTGCGCTCGCTCGCTGGAGTCCAGCAGCAGGGCCCGCGCCAGCGCGTCCAGTACCTGGGGGGACACCTGGATCTCGCGGGCCTGCTCCAGCCAGGTGTACCAGGTGACGCCCACGGCGGAGAGCTGCGCGACCTCCTCGCGCCGCAGCCCGGGGGTGCGCCGGCGGGGCCCCCGGACCAGTCCGACCTGCTCGGGCGTGATCCGCTCGCGGCGGCTGCGCAGGAATTCGGCGAGCTCGTGGCGGCGCAGGTCGCGCTCGGGGGTAACGGTGGTCATGGCACCAGGGTGCCGCACCGCCCATCCCGTTGCCAGGTACTCCCGGTACCAGGATCAGGAGACTCTGGTACCAGGCTGAGTGGCGGTGGATCGTTCCTTCCGTGAGCGAAACAACCGTACGCACGACCCACCCGTCCCCGTCCCCGTCCCCGTCCGCTCCCGCGGCCCCGGCCGGCCCGGCCACCGCCGGGCCGGCGGCGGAGGAGCCCGCCGCCCTCACCCCGCTCGGGCTGTTCACCGTCCTGCTGGGCGCGGCCCTCCCCCTGGTCGACTTCTTCATCGTCAACGTGGCGCTGCCCGCCATCGAGGCCGACCTCCACGCCGGACCGGCCATGCTGGAACTGGTCGTCGGCGGCTACGGGGTCGCGTACGCGGTGCTGCTGGTGCTGGGCGGCCGGATCGGCGACACGGTCGGCCGGCGGCGGCTCTTCGTCATCGGCATGGCCGCCTTCGGGCTGACCTCGCTGGCCTGCGGTCTGGCGCCCACCGCCTGGACCCTGGTCGCCGCGCGGGTGGCGCAGGGCGCCGCGGCGGCGCTGATGCTGCCGCAGGTGCTCGCCACCATCCAGGCCACCACCCGAGGCCCCCGGCGGGCCCGGGCGATGAGCCTGTACGGGGCCACCGGCGGCCTGTCCATGGTCGCCGGGCAGATCCTCGGCGGGGTGCTGGTCGCCGCCGACGTGGCCGGCTCCGGCTGGCGGTCGGTGTTCCTCGTCAACGTGCCCGTCGTACTGGCGGGGCTGGTGCTCGCCGTCAAGGCCGTCCCCGAGACCCGCTCGGACCGTCCGGCGTCCGTGGACGTCCCCGGCACGCTGCTGCTGGGCCTGACCCTGGTGTCCCTGCTGCTGCCGCTGACCGAGGGCCGGGCGGCCGGCCGGCCGCTGTGGACCTGGGTGCTGCTGGCCGTGTCCCCCTTCGCGGCCCTGGCCTTCTACCTGACGGAGCGCCGCGCCGACCGGCTCGGGCGCAGCCCGCTGGTGCCGCCGAGCCTGCTGCGGCTGGAGTCGCTGCGGCGCGGACTCGTGATGCTGGCGCCGTTCTCGATCGGCTTCAGCGGCTTCATGTTCGTGGTCGCCGTCGCCCTCCAGCAGGGCCTGCGCATGGGCCCGGTGGAGGCGGGGCTCGCGCTGGTGCCGATGGCCCTGGGCTACTTCGGTGCCTCCCTCGCCGGCCCCCGGCTGGTCGGCAGGTTCGGCAGCCGGGTCGTCACCGCCGGCGGGCTGGTGCAGGCACTCGGCATCGCCCTCGTCCTGGCGGCCGTCGGGTACGGCTGGCCGGACCTCGGGATCGCCGGGCTGGCTCCGGGCGTCGCCGTCGCCGGCCTCGGGCAGGGGCTCCAGCAGCCGGTGCTGATGCGGCTGATGCTCTCGGACGTCCCGGCGGACCGGGCCGGCGTGGGCAGCGGGGTCATGATCACCACGCAGCAGTCCTCGCTGGCGCTGGGCGTGGCGACCGTCGGCAGCCTCTTCCTCGCGCTGGCCGGCTCGCAGGGGATGCGCGACGCCCTCGCGGTCACCCTGCTGGTCCAGCTGGGCCTGATCGCCCTGACGACCGCCCTCAGCCTGCGCCTGCCGCGCGAGGTCCGCTGAACGCTCCCCGGAGGCCCTGCTCCGGCCCGGAGGCCCGGCCCCGCGAGGGCGGCCCGGGCCCGGCGGGGGGGCGGCCGGGCCCGGCGGGGCGACGGCCCCGCGGGCGTCAGGCCCCCGGCACCCCGGCCGCCGTCCCGCGAGGGCGGCCGCGAGGCACCCCGTCCGGCGGCCCGCCCCGGCGGCAGGGGCCGCCGTCAGGCCCGGGCGGCCCCGCCCCGCGAGGCGCCGCCCGGGCTGCCGTTCCCGCCCCCCGCCGCCCCTCAGGCGCCGGCGGTTCCGTGCGAGAACAGCCACTCCTCGGCGGCGTCCGCGTCGAACTCCCGCTGGCCGCCCGCGAAGAGCAGTCCCGCCGCCGCGAAGGCCGGATCGCCGGCGGCGTCCGCCGCGTACGGCACCGCCACGCAGCCCATTCCGGCGGCGTGCGCGGCCAGCGCGCCCGGCACCGCGTCCTCGACCACCACGCAGTCGGCGGGCCGCGCGCCGAGCCGGCGGGCCGCCTCCAGGAACACGTCCGGGGCGGGCTTGCCGCGCTCCACCTCCTCGGCGGAGACCACCGTGGTCAGCAGCGGGGCCAGCCCGGTGCCCTCCAGCACGGCGTCGATCGCCTCCCGCGAGGAACCCGAGGCCACCGCCATCGGAACCCCGCGCGCGTGCAGCCGCTCCACGAAGGTCCGCATTCCGGGGAAGGCCTCGGTGCGGGTGCGGGCCAGCTCCAGGTAGGCGGCGTTCTGTTCCGCCAGCAGCTGCTCGACCGGCGCCCGCAGCCCGTAGCGGTCCTTGAGGACCTCCAGGGTCTCCAGGGTGCCGATGCCGATGAACCGGGAGTGCTGCTCCCACGTGAAATCGGGAACGCCGTGGCGCTCCAGGGTGAGGCGCCCGGACTCGTAGTAGTTCGGCTCGCTGTCCACGAGGGTGCCGTCGAGATCGAATATGACGGAGATCATCCGCTGTGCCCGTCCTGCCGGTCGTGTACCTGTCCCGGCCATCCTGTCAGGATTTGTGCGCCGCCCGTCCCACGGACTCCACCAGCGGCAGCAGCCGGTGTGCGACCCGCTCGCGCAGAGCCACCTCCGTCCGCGTGCGCACCACTCCCGGAAGCCGGATCAGCCGCTGGATCACGTCCTCCAGATGGCCGGCGTCCCGGGCCACCACCCGCGTCAGGAGGTCCCCGCCGCCGGTGATCGAGAAGGCCTCGACGATCTCCGGCACCGCCGCCAGCGCGTCCCCGACCTCGTCCAGATGCCCCTGGGTGACCTCGATGTGCACGAAGGCGAGCACCGGATGCCCCAGCGCGGCGGGCGAGAGCACGGGACCGGTGCCGGTGATCACCCCCGTGCGCTCCAGCCGGTCCAGCCGGGCCTGGAGGGTCCCGCGCGCCACTCCGAGGATCCGGGCGTACTCACGGACACTGGTGCGCGGCTGCTCGATCAGCAGGCGCAGGATCCGGGTGTCGAGCTCGTCCACCGCCATGTCAGGACTGTACCAATGGCCCGGAACGCCCGGCCGGAAGCGACCGCATCCGATCACGCACCCGGCGCCGAAGAACAGGGAGTCAGCCGCCGCCCCCAGTCCCGACACGGAGCCGAGCGCATGAACACCGCCGTGGTGCTGTACACCTCCGACCTGCGCCTGCACGACCACCCGCCGCTGCGCGCCGCCCTGTCCTCCTGCGACCGGATCGTCCCGCTCTTCGTCCGCGACCGGGCGATCGAGGAGTCCGGCTTCGCCGCGCCCAACCGGCTGGCCTTCCTCGCCGACTGCCTCGCCGACCTCGACGCGGGCCTGCGCGAACGCGGCGGCCGCCTCGTGCTGCGATCCGGGGACGCCGTCGCCGAAGTCTGCGCCCTCGTCCAGGAGGCCGACGCCGACGAGGTGCACATGGCCGCCGGCGTCAGCGGCTACGCCCAGGCCCGCGAGGAAGCGCTGCGCGAGGCGCTGGAAGCCCAGGGGCGGCGGCTTTACACCCACGACACGGTCGTCACGGCGGTCGCCCCCGGTGCCGTCGTCCCCGCCGGCTCGGGCGCCGACCACTTCTCCGTCTTCACCCCGTACCTGCGCCGCTGGACGGAACTGCCCCAGCGAGCCCTGGCCGCCGCCCCGCGCCGCGTACGCGTCCCGGAGGACATCGGCTCCGAGGATCCGCCCCGCCGCGCGGCCGTCACCGGAACCTCCCCCGGCCTCGCGCGCGGCGGGGAGCACGAGGCGCGCCGGCTTCTCACCAACTGGCTGCGCTCCGGCATCACCCGCTACGAGGACACCCACGACGACCTCGCCGCCGACGCCACCTCCCGGCTCTCACCGCACCTCCACTTCGGCACCCTCTCGCCCGCCGAGGCCGTCCAGCGCTCCCGCACGGCCGGCGGCCCCGGCGCCGAGGCCTTCGTCCGGCAGCTGTGCTGGCGCGACTTCCACCACCAGGTCCTCGCCGCCCGTCCCGCGGCCGCCGCCGAGGACTACCGCGACCGCCACGACCACTGGCGCACCGGCCCCGCGGCCGAGGAGGAGCTCCAGGCCTGGAAGGACGGCCGCACCGGCTACCCGGTCGTCGACGCGGCCATGCGCCAGCTGCGCCACGAGGGCTGGATCCACAACCGGGGCCGTCTGCTGGCCGCGAGCTTCCTCGCCAAGACCCTCTACGTGGACTGGCGCGCCGGCGCCCGCCACTTCCTCGCCCTCCTCGTGGACGGCGACCTCGCCAACAACCAGCTCAACTGGCAGTGGGTGGCCGGCACCGGCACCGACACCCGCCCCAACCGGGTCCTCAACCCCGTCCGCCAGGGCCTCAAGTACGACCCCGAGGGCCGCTACGTCCACCGCTGGGTCCCCGAGCTGGCGGGCCTGCCCGCGCCCCGCGTCCACGAACCCTGGCGGCTGCCCGAGGACGAGCGGGCCGCGTACGACTACCCGGAGCCGGTGGTGGACCTCGCCGACGCCCTCGGCCGCTTCCGCCAGGCGCGGCCCGGCGCCGCGCCCGGCGGCGTACCGTAGGCCGGTGGACCCCGAACCCGCCCTGAGCACCGGCGCCGTAGCCCGCCGCCTCGGGGTCTCCCCGACCACGCTGCGCTCCTGGGAGCGCCGCTACGCCATCGGCCCGGCCCACCGCGAGGACGGCCGGCACCGCCGCTGGACGCCCCGGGACATCGCCCGCCTGGAGGAGATGTGCCGGCTCACCGCGCGGGGCGTGCCCCCGTCCGAGGCGGCGCGGGCCGCGCTCGGCGCAGCACCCGACACCCGCGCGGGCGGGAGGGCGGCGGCCGGGGCGCCGGGCGGGCCCGGTGCCCTCCCCCTCGGGGAGGCGCGGCCGGAGGGCCGGGGGCTCGCACGGGCAGCCGTACGACTGGACGCGCCGGCGGTGGCGGAACTGCTGGAGGCCGCCCTCGCGGAACACGGCCTGGTCGCCGCGTGGGAGGAGGTCATCGCCCCCACCCTGCACGCGGTGGGCCGCAAGTGGGCCTCGGCGGGCGAGCGCTACATCGAGGTGGAGCACCTGCTGTCCTGGCAGGTCTCCGCCGCCCTGCACCGGGTCCGCCCCGCGCCGGAACAGGCCCGGGTGCCGCCGGTGCTCCTCGCCTGCGTGCCCGGCGAGCTGCACAGCCTGCCCATCGAGGCCCTGGCGGCGGCCCTCGGCGAACGGGGCGTGCCGGTACGGATGTTCGGCGCGGCCCTGCCCGCCGGGGCGCTGTGCGACGCGGTACGGCGTACGGGTCCCCGTGCCGCCGTGCTGTGGTCGCAGTCCCGCACCACCGCGGACCGGGCCCTGGCCCGTTCGGTCGCCGGGATCGAATGGGGGCTGCGCGGGGCGCGCGGCCACTCGGCGCTCCTGCTGGCGGGACCCGGCTGGGGCCCGGAGGCCCAGGGGCCGCGCACGGGACGGCTGTTCGGGCTGCGGTCCGGCCTCGGCGTCATCGCGGAACTGGTGGCCGGGCCGGCTCCAGCGACCGCCGCAGGGCGCACAGGGCCCGCCGCATGTGGCTCTTGACGGTGCCCAGCGGGAGCCCGGTGCGCTCCGCGATCTGGCTCTGGCTCAGATCGGCGTAGAAGGCGAGGCACAGCACCCGCCGCTGGGCCGCCGGCAGCCGGGCCAGCTCCCCGAGGACCAGCACCCGGTCCAGGGCCTGCTCCGGAGGCGTCGGCACCCCGGTGCGCTGCCCCCCGGCGCCCAGCAGCACGGCCCGCGCCACCCGCGCGCGCCGGCCCCGCGCCTCCAGCGCGTCGGCCACCTTGTGGCGGGTGATGCCGGTCAGCCAGGCCCCGATCCCGCCGGGCCCCGGGCGGTACCCGGCGCGGCCGCGCCAGGCGGCGAGGAACACCTGCTGGGTGACGTCCTCGGCCTCCCGGCCGTCGCCGCCCAGGGCGCGCCGGGCCAGGGAGTGCACCAGGGGCCGCCAGCGCCGGTAGACGGCCTCCGCGCAGGCCTCGTCCCCGGCGGCGAACCCCGCGGCGAACCCTGCGTCCAGCGCGGGGTCGGGGGCGGCGGCGGGGGCGGTGTCCTGGAGGGCCTCGGTGTCCATGGCACGAGCGTCCCGAGGCGGGGCGGGGGAGGCCACTTGCACCGTTTCCGCATCGATATGCGGCAGCCCCGCACGAGGCGCGCGGCCTGCCCGGCGCTCAGCACACCCCCGGGTTCCGCCAGGGCTGGACCCGGTAGGCCACGGCCACCCCGAGCACCACCACCGCCGCGGGCAGCAGCAGCCAGTTCACCGTGCACCCGGCCCGCACCAGCAGCGCCCCGGTCACCCCGCCCGTGAACATCGCGGTGATGGCCCACGCGCGCCGCCCCCACGCCCCCGTGCCGTAGCCGAAGGCGCTGTCGTGCCCCAGCGCCGACCCCCCGAGGAAGGCCGTCATCGACCGCGTGACCAGGGTCGTCGGCACCCCCGGCAGGTTGACCCGCATGCTGGTCACGTTGCGGAAGCCCATCGCCGCGGCGAGGACGGCCGCCGTCACCAGGTGCCGCGCGGCCGGGTTCCCGTACCGGGGCGGCACGCCCCAGCCGACCAGGGCGGCGGCCAGGATCAGCGCCGCCTCCGCCGTCAGGCCGATCACGAACCAGCGCCGCCCCCGGGCCTGCGCCGCCCCCTCCAGCCGGGCCGCGCACACCGCGCCGGCCGCGAACGAGAGCAGCGACACCCCCGAAGCGAGCGCGGGCAGTTTCCCCTCGTGGGCGGCGCCGAAGGCCAGGAACAGGACGTTGCCGGTCTGCATGGCGGTGAACACCGGCCCCAGCGCCAGCAGGCTGACGGCCTCGATCAGCCCGGTCACCCAGGTCAGCACCAGCAGCAGGACCGTCAGCCGCCTGCACTCACGCACGTCCATGACGCCCGACAGTGACACGCCCGCCCGGCTCCAGCGGCACGACATGCCGGGCACCAGCCCACCGCCGTAGGGTCCGGACATGAGTGAACTGCTACTGGTGAGGCACGGGGAGACGGCGTGGAGCGCGAACGGGCGCCACACGGGGCTGACCGACGTGCCGCTGACCGCGCGGGGCGCCGACGAGGCCCTCTCGCTGGCCCCCTACTTCCGCGACCGCGAGCCCGCCCTCGTGCTGACCAGCCCGCTGAGCCGGGCCGTGGCCACGGCCGAACTCGCCGGGCTGACCGACGGGATCCCCGAACCCGACCTGCACGAATGGGACTACGGCGGCTACGAGGGCGTCACCACCACCGAGATCCGGCGGACCCGGCCCCACTGGTCGCTGTGGACCGACGGCGTCCCGGCCGGCGACGCCCGCCACCCCGGCGAACAGGCCGCCGAGGTCGGAGCCCGCGCGGACCGGGTCCTCGCCCGGGTCGCCGACGTCCTGCGCGCAGGCCGGGGAGACGTCGTACTCGTCGCCCACGGCCACTTCCTGCGCGTCCTGACCGCCCGCTACCTCGGCCTGCCCCCGCAGGACGGCCGGCTCTTCCTGCTGCGCACCGGCACCGTCAGCGTCCTGTCCACCGAGCACGGGCTCCCGGTCATCGCGGGCTGGAACACCCGCCCCTGACCCACCGCCCTGACCCGCCGCCCCCGCCCCGCGCCCCTTCGGCCCGCGCCGTTCAGTCCGTGCCGTTCAGTCCGTGCCGCCGGGCCCCGGCGGCGGGTCGGGCAGGGCCAGGCACAAGGCGTCCAGCGCCGCCGCGAACGCGTGGTCGGGCGGCGTGCCGTAACCGAGGACCAGCCCGTCCCGCGGGGCCATGGCGCTGTCCGGGTGCAGGTACGGCCGCAGCCCGTCCAGGGCCACTCCGGCCCGGCGCGCCGCGTGCAGGGCGGCCCCCTCGGTCCCCGGCGGCAGCTCCAGCACCGCGTGCAGCCCCGCCGCGACCCCGCTGACCCGGACGTGCGGGGCCTCGGCCGCGAGCCGCGCCGCCAGCAGGTCCCGGCGCCGCCGGTAGACCTGACGCATCCGGCGCAGATGGCGGTCGTAGCCGCCCGAGGAGACGAACTCGGCCAGGGTGAGCTGGTCCGTCACCCCCGACCACATCTCGCGCGGCCCCTTCGCCTCCAGCACCTCGTCCACGAGCCGGCCCGGCAGCACCATCCAGCCCATCCGCAGCGCGGGCGAGAGGCTCTTGCTGACGGAGCCGACGTAGACGGTCCGCTCCGGGTCCAGACCCTGCACGGCGCCGACCGGCTGGCGGTCGTAGCGGAACTCCCCGTCGTAGTCGTCCTCGATCACCACCCCGCCGCGGGCCCGCGCCCAGTCCACCACCGCCGCCCGCCGCTCGGGGTGCAGCGGCCCCCCGGTCGGGAACTGGTGCGCGGGCGTGAGCAGTACGGCCCGCGCCCCGGTCCCCGCCAGCTCCCCGACCCGCGCCCCCCGGCCGTCCACGGTGAGCGGCACGGTCGTCCTCCCGGCCCGCTCCAGCACCTCCCGGTGGAAGGGCAGCCCGTACGACTCGACGGCGACCGGGCCCGTCAGGACGCCGCCCAGCAGTTCCAGCGCGTGTGCGAAGCCGGAGCACAGCACGATCCGGTCGGGTGCCGTCCGTACGCCCCGGGCCCGCGCGAGGTACTCCGTCAGCGCGCGGCGCAGCTCGATCCGGCCGCGCGGGTCGCCCACCCCGAAGGCGTCGTGCGGGGCGGCGGCCAGCGCCCGGCGGGCCGCGCCCAGCCAGGCCGTACGGGGGAAGGCCGAGGCGTCCGGCGAGCTGGGCAGCAGATCGTGGACGGTACGCCGTCGCACGGGCCGGGCCGGGACGCGCGGGCGCTCGGGCTCCAGCGGGACGGCCCGCTCCGCGACCCGGGTCCCCGACCCCTGGCGCGCCGCCAGCCAGCCCTCCTCGACGAGCTCGGCGTACGCGTCGGCGACGGTGTTGCGGGCGATCCCCAGGTCGGCGGCGAGCGTCCGGTACGGAGGCAGCCGGGTCCCCGGCGCGAGCCGCCCCGAGTGGACCGCCTCCCGCAGGGCGCGCATCAGCCGGGCCCGCAGACTGCCCGGGCCGCTCAGGTCCAGGTGCAGATCGCTGCCGTTGCCGTTGCCGGTGGGAGGCTCCTCCGCCGAATTGACCCATGATCCCCGCATGGGAATGAACCCTACGCCCGGTCGATCACGCCCATAGGTTCTTCACATGACCACTTTTCAGGTTCCCGAACGCATGAACTTCTCCGCCGTCGCCCCCCGGGTCTTCAAGGCCGTCCTCGCCCTCGACGCCGCCGCCCGCAAGGGGCTGGACCCGGTGCTGCTGGAACTGGTCCAGATCCGTGCCTCGCAGATCAACCGCTGCGCGTACTGCATCGACTACCACGCCGGCGACGCCCGCAAGGGCGGCGAATCGGAGGAGCGGATCTACCAGCTCTCCGCCTGGCACGACTCCAGCCTCTTCACCGAGAAGGAGCGCGCCGCCCTCGCCCTGACCGAGGAGATCACCCTGCTGCCCGGCGGCGTCTCGGACGCCGTCTACGACGAGGCCGCCCGGCACTTCGGCGAGGAGGAGCTGGCCCAGCTGATCGCCCTCGTCTTCACCGTGAACACCTGGAACCGGATGAACGTCACCACCCGCAAGACCCCCGGCACCGAGTAACCCGGCCAGCCCGCCCCGGCCGCCTCGCCCGCCTCGCCCGCCCCGGCCGCGCCGCCCGCCTCGCGCGCGGCCGCCGAGTGCGTGACGATGCGTACATGAACGACGGCGACCGCGCCGAGGCGGGCGGCACGATCCCGGACGCCGGTGCCGGGGAAGGCCTCAAGGCCAACGCGATCGGATTCCTCGACGCGCTCGTCATCGGCCTGAACTCCACCTCGCCGGCCTACTCCCTGGCCGCCGTCATCGGCCCGATCGTGGCCCTGGCCGGCATCTACGCCCCCGGCGTGATGCTGGCCTCCTTCGTGCCGATGCTGCTCATCGCGGCCGCCTTCTACTACCTCAACAAGGTCGACCAGGACTGCGGCACCACCTTCTCCTGGGTGACCCGCGCCATGGGCCCCTGGGCGGGCTGGCTCGGCGGCTGGGCCATCGCCATGACCGGGGTCCTCGTCATCGGCTCCCTCGCCGACGTCGCCGTCCACTTCGGCCTGCTCGCCGCGGGACTCGACGACTGGGCCGCCAGCCGGGTGGTCCGCCAGACGCTCACCGTGGTGGTCATCCTCGCGATGACCGCCGTCTGCGTCATCGGCACCGAACTCTCCGCCCACCTCCAGGACGTCCTGATCCTCGCCCAGGTCTTCTTCCTCCTGGTCTTCGCCGTCGTGGCCATCTACCGGGTGTACGCAGGCACCAGCACCCTCGACGAGATCCACCCCTCCTACACCTGGCTCAACCCCTTCGGGGCGGGCGGCGCCGCCCTCACCGGCGGACTGCTGCTCGGCGTGTTCATCTACTGGGGCTGGGAGTCCGCCGTCAACCTCACCGAGGAGGTCGAGGACTCCGCGACCGCGCCCGGCAAGGCCGGCATCTGGTCCACCCTGGTGCTGCTGGTCACCTACCTGTCCGTCGGCTTCGCCATCGTCGCCTACGCCGGGACGGAGTTCCTCGCGGAGAACGCCGCCGAGGAAGAGGCGATCTTCGCCGTCCTCGCGCACGAGGTGATGGGCGGCTGGGACTGGGTGGTGCTCGTCGCCGTCTGCACCTCCGCCCTCGCCTCCACCCAGACGACGATCATCCCGGCCTCGCGCACCGCCCTCTCGATGGCCCGCCGGCACGCCCTGCCCCCGCAACTGGCGCACATCCACCCCCGGTTCCACACCCCGGAGGTGAGCACCTGGTGGGTGGCCGGCATCGCCATCGCCTGGTACGTCGTCGTCAACCAGATCAGCGAGAACGCCCTCCTGGACTCCCTCACCGCGCTCTCCCTGCTGATCGCCTTCTACTACGCGCTCACCGGCGTGGCCTGCGCCGTCTACTACCGCCGCCACCTGCTGGAGAACGCCCACAACTTCTTCCTCATCGGAGTGGGCCCGCTGGTCGGCGCCGGCCTGCTGGCGTGGCTGCTGGTGGAGTCCGTCGCCGACATGTCCGACCCGGCCAACTCCGCCGGCGGGGTCTCCTGGTTCGGCATGGGACCGCCGCTGGTCATCGGCATCGGCATCGCGGCCCTCGGCGTGCTCGTCATGTGCTTCTGGCGGGTCCGCGACGGCCGGTTCTGGCAGGAGCGCCGGGGCGTGGTCGACCCGGCCCTCGTACGCGGCGGCGGGAACAAGGGCTGAGGAGGCCGGATGTCCGTGGTCCTTGGATACGACGAGTCCCCCGGCGCCGAACGGGCCCTGCGGGTCGCGCTGGAGGTGGCCACCGCCTTCGGGGAACCCCTGGTCCTCGTCTACGGAGCCGCCGCCCCCGGAGCCACGGGGGAGGAGTACCGCGCCCACCGCGAGGCCGTCCTCCAGGCCGGCCGCACCGCGCTCGCCCGGGCCGTGGACGCCGCCGACGAGGCGGGCGTCCCCTCGACGGTGGAGGTGGTGGACGACAGGCCGGCCCAGGCCCTGCTCGCCGCCGCCGAACGCCACCACGCGCGGGTCATCATCGTCGGCAGCTGGGGCGACAGCCCGCTCCGGGGCGCCCTGCTCGGCTCCACCCCGCACAAGCTGCTGCACCTGTCACCGGTCCCGGTGCTGTGCGTGCCGACGGAGGACGGCCCCTGACCCGGCAGCAGCCACCGCCGGCCCCTCCTCCGGGCGCGGCGCACCCGCGTCGGTGCCCACTCGCGTCCGGGCCCACCTGCGTCCATGCCCACGCGGCCCGCCCCGCCCGCTCGCCTCACCCGCCGAACACGCCCGCGAGGTACCCGGCCAGTCCCTCCGCCGTCGGCGGGGAGAGCCGGGCGCCGAGGTAGCCGTCGGGCCGGACCACGAACGCCGTCGGCCCCCGCACCCCGTACAGCCGGGCGAACTCGCCCCGCGCGTCGCGGTACACGGGCCACGCAGCCCCGGCGGGCGCGGTCCCGCCCTCGGAGAGGACCGCGTACGCCGTGAGCCGCCCCGCGGGCAACCCGTCCGCCAGCGCGGCGAGTGCCGGGACGTACGGGTCGTGCGCGCCGTCCGTGTGGAGCAGCAGCACGTGCTCGCGGTCCCGGAGCAGGTCGAACAGCCGCAGCGGGTAGTGCGGCACCTCCCCGGCCAGCCCGCCGCAGTCCGGGGCCCGGTCACCCGGCCGCGGCCCCTCTCCGGCCCCGCCGTCCGCCGGCCGTACGACCGGGCTGTCCGGGTAGCCGACGAGCAGCTGCGCCTCCCGCAGCAGGAAGGCGGCCGGGTCCGCCGGATCCGCGTACCCCTGGGTGGCGTGCCGGACCGTCCGCCCGACGACCTCCTCGCCCACGGGCCGCCGCTCCGCGTCGTAGCTCTCCAGGAGCCGGGGGTGTGCGTCCCCGGCCACGGCCAGGGCGAGTTTCCAGGCCAGGTTCCAGGCGTCCTGGATCCCGGTGTTCATGCCCTGCGCGCCGGTCGGCGGATGGATGTGCGCCGCGTCCCCGGCGACGAAGACCCGCCCGGCCGCGTACCGGTCCACGATCCGGTGGCTGATCCGGAAGACGGAGGACCAGCGCAGGTCCGAGGCCGTCACGGGCTGCGGCGACAGCCGGTCCAGGACGGCCTGGACGTGCGACAGCTCCGGGGCCCGGCCGCCCTCCAGCCCGTGGGCCGTCCCGTCCGCGGCCACCGACGGCGAGGACAGCTCCGGCGGCACCAGCATCGACGCCCGGTACCGGCCGGGCCCCGGCAGCGGGATGCACACCAGCAGGTCGTCCGGCCTGCCGTCGGCCCCCAGGTGCGTGGACCGTACGCCGTACCCGTGCGGGAGGTCCCAGTCCACCCGCACGTCGGCCAGCATGAACTCCTCGGGGAAGGCCCCGCCCTCGAAGGTGAGCCCGATCCCCTTGCGGACGAGGCTGTGGGCCCCGTCGCAGCCCACCAGGAAGCGGGTGCGCAGCTCCTCCTCGCCCTGCGGGCCGACGAGCCGGCAGGTCACCCCGTCCGCGTCCTGGGCGAAGGACACCAGCTCGGTGGACCGCTCGATCCGGGTCCCGAACCGGGCCAGGAACTCCTCCAGGATCCGCTCCGTCTCGTACTGCGGGAGCGCGGCGAACCCGTACGGCACCTCGGGCGGCAGCACCATCTCGATCCGGTCCCGGCGCACCCCGTCGACGTACGTCAGCTGCCCGCGCATCGGCACCGCCGCCTCCAGCGCCTCCCGCACCAGCCCCATCCGGTCCCAGACCTCCAGCGTGCGCGGCTGGATGCCCACGGCCTTCGCGTACGGCAGCCGGGCGGGCAGCCGGTCCACGAGGCGGCAGGCCACCCCGCGCCGGCGCAGCTCGACGGCCGCGGTCAGACCCACCGGGCCCGCGCCCGCGACGAGCACGTCCACCGCACTGCCTCGCACCCTTCCATCCTGTGTGCCGGGCACCCCGTCCGCACGGCGACGGGGTGCCCGGCGGTGCTCGGGCGGGGCCCGGGAACCCGCCGCCCGGGATCCCGGTCCGTTGGCCTCCCGGTGGCCGGAAATCACGCCCGTGGGCTGTGCCAACGGTCCAGAGTGACGGACGTCGCTTGAGCCATTGCCCCTGCGGATGCTTATCTGTGTCATATCCATGTACTTTCGGCGCCGCGCAGCGCCGGACGGCAACGAGGCCGGTCCGGAGCGCGGTGCCTTCGCCGTGCCCGTCCGCCGCCCACCACCCCCGGGCGGACGCGGGCCGGCGTGCGTCACTCCGAGGGGGGCGGCACACCGCCGTGAAGAGGATGTTCGTGGCTCCGGACCCGGGGCGCTTCAGACTGCGGAACTCGCTCCGCGCCGTGATCGGCACCGCGCTGGCCGTCGCCGTCGCGGAACTGGCGGGGCTCTCGCTCACCGCCTCCATCACCGGCGGGCTCGCGGCGCTGCTCGCGCTGTTCACCGTCCTCGACGCGAACGTCCGCGCCCAGCGGGTCACCACCGCCCTGCTGCCCGTCGCCGGCTTCCCGGTCCTCGCGCTGGCCACCGGACTGCACGCCACGGCACCCGCCCGCGACGCCGCCTTCATCGCGGTGGTCTTCGCCGGGGTCTACGCCCGCCGCTGGGGGCCGCGCGGCCACGCCCTCGGCATCTTCGCCTTCATGATGTTCTTCGTCACCCAGTTCCTGCACGCCGTGCCCGGACAGCTGCCCGAGCTGTACGCCGCCGTCGGACTGGCGCTGCTGTCGGCCGCGACCGTCCGCTACCTGCTGTGGCCCATCGAGCGCCGCACCCCGCCCGCCGCGGCCCCGCCCCCGCTGCCCGGCACGGGCCTGGCCCGGCCCACCACCCGCCAGGCCTTCCAGGCCACCGCCGCCTGCGCCTTCGCCCTGGCCGTCGGCCAGGTGCTCTCCGAGGACCGCTGGTACTGGGCCGTCGGCACCGCCTGGTGGATCTTCGTCAACACCGCCTCCCGCGGCGAGACCCTGGTCCGCGGCTTCCGCCGGGTCCTTGGGACCGTCGTCGGCATCGCCGCCGGCCTGCTGATCGCCGTACCGCTGCACGGCGCACCCGCGCCCACCGCCGCCCTCGTCGCCGTCTGCGTCTTCGGCATCTTCTACACGGCCGCCCCGTCCTACTCCTGGATGATGTTCTTCGTCACGGTCATGGCCGGGCTGCTCTACGGGCTCCTCGGCGTGCTCCACCCCGGGCTGCTGCTCCTGCGCTTCGAGGAGACCGCCGTCGGCGCGCTCGGTGCCGCCCTCGCCGTGGTGCTGATCCTGCCCGTGACCACCCACGGCGCCAACGACGCCTGGATCCAGCGCGCCCTGCACTGCGTGCGCGCCGCGACCGCGGCCTCCCTCGACCGTCTCGCCGGAGCCCCCGAGGCCGACCCCGCCCCGCACGCCGCCGAACTGGAACTGCTCCTCGGCCGCGCGCGCGTCGCCCTCGCCCCGCTCGTCCACCCGCTCAGCCCGCTGCGCGCCCGCAAGGCCCGGGCCCGGCAGGTCATGGCCCTGCTCGACGACTGCGCCCGCGAGGTGCGCGGGCTCGTGGCGGTCGCCGCCGACCCGCAGGCCTCGCACGACGCCCGGCTCGCCGCCGCCTGCTGGCGGGTGGAGGCCGCCGTCGCGGCGCTCACCGCCCCCGGGGCGGCCCCCGAGCCCGCCGCGCCGCGCACCACGGCCCAGGACCCGGGCGCCGAACCGGCCCTGGCGCACCTGCACGGCCTGGAGGAGGCCCTCGTGGCCCTGGCCACCCCGCTGCGCACGGACCCGAGGGCCCCGCTGGTCATCACGGCCTGAGCCGGCCGGGCACCCGATCCGTGGCCGTACCGCCCGTACCGCCCGTACCGCCCGGCGCGCGCGGGCGATACGGTCGGGTCCATGACGACCCCGCACGCGTCGGCCCTCCGGTACCGCACCGCCCGCCCCGGCGACCGGGAGGCGATCGAGGCCCTCGACGGCTCCTTCCTCACTTCCACCGTCTTCGAGGTGACCCGGTCCGACGCCGGCTTCGCCCTCCGCGAGGTCCCGGTGGACCCGCCGCTGCGCAAGGTCTTCCCACCCGCCGGGGACGACGGCGACGACGGCGCGGACGGGGAGGGCGACGGGGAGCACACGCGGACCTTCGTCGCCCTCGACGGTGCGGCGCTCTGCGGCTTCGCCGTCGTCGGTTACGCCCCCTGGAACCGGCGCCTGACGGTCGAGGACATCGAGGTGGCCCCCACCCACCGCGGACGCGGCATCGGCCGTGCCCTGATGGAGCTCGCGGACGGCTTCGCCCGCGAACGGGGCGCCGCGCACCTCTGGTTGGAGGTCAGCTCGGTCAACGCCCCCGCCGTGCACGCCTACCGGCGCATGGGCTTCACCCTCTGCGGCCTGGACACGGCCCTCTACGACGGCACGCCCGCGGCGGGCGAGCACGCCCTGTTCATGAGCCGCCCCTGCGGCTGATCCGCCAACTCACCGGAATGCCGCGGATGATACGCGCCCGCGCATTCCCACCGCAGGCCAATGGGCCGAGATCACTCGGAGGGGTGTTCCGGACCCTCCTTCGGCGCCGGGCTGACCTGCGACGTGTACAACGGGTGATTGTTCATTGCACATTCATCCGGCATGCACAGGGTGGATCTGGTCGGACAGGGGGTAACCGCCCGGAATGGAAATTCTGCAGAAGCACTCGAGCGCTGCTCAGGTGTGGGAGGAAGCCGAGGAGTTCATCCGGCTCTTCCACCGGGAGAATCCGCAGGCCGGTGATCCGCGCGCCCGGCTCGCCGCCGTACGGGCCGAGCTCGCGGAGACCGGCACCTACCGGCACACCCCGCAGGAGCTGGTCCACGGGGCCCGCGTGGCCTGGCGCAACAGCAACCGCTGCATAGGCCGGCTCTACTGGAACTCGCTGCGCGTCCGCGACCGGCGCGGACTGACCGAGGCCGAGGACATCGCCGCCGAGTGCTTCGAGCACCTGCGCGAGGCGACCAACGGCGGCCGGGTCCGGCCCACCATCACCGTCTTCGCCCCCGACGCCCCGGACCGCCCGGGCCCGCTGATCTGGAGCGAGCAGCTCGTGCGCTACGCGGGCTACGGCGACCACCACTCCATAACGGTGGGCGACGCCCGCAACGCGCCGCTCACCGAGGCCCTGCTCGGGCTCGGCTGGTCCGGCGGCGCCGGCACCCCCTTCGACCTCCTCCCGCTGGTCGTGCAGGGCGTCGACGACAAGCCCCGCTGGTTCGACACCCCCGCCGACGCCGTCCTGGAGGTGCCCATCCGGCACCCCGACGAGCGCGACGACTGGAGCGACTGGGGCCTGCGCTGGCACGCCGTCCCCGCCATCTCCAACATGTGCCTGGAGATCGGCGGCATCCACTACCCGGCCGCCCCCTTCAACGGCTGGTACATGGGCACCGAGATCGGCGCCCGCAACCTCGCCGACACCGACCGCTACAACCTCCTCCCGGCCGTCGCCCGCAGACTCGGCCTGGACACCTCCAGCGAGCGCTCGCTGTGGAAGGACCGGGCACTGGTCGAGCTCAACCGGGCGGTACTGGACTCCTTCGACCGGGCCGGGGTCACCATCGCCGACCACCACACCGAGTCCCGGCGGTTCCTTTCCCACCTGGAGCGCGAGGAGCGCAAGGGCCGGGAGGTGGGCGCGGACTGGTCGTGGATCGTCCCGCCGATGTCCGGGGCGGCGACCCCCGTCTTCCACCGCACCTACGAGGACCGGCCGAGCTCGACCGCGTACGTCCACCACCCCGGCGCCCAGGAACGGGCGAGGGGACGGGACTTGGTCTAGACCTTCTGTTACCGTCGGCTCCGGAACGGATCCGGGACGGCGGAAAGAGGCACCAGTGGGCGGCGCGCACAGCACGGACCAGGGCGGCGGACACCGGGCCTACATCGGCTCGTTCACCTCGGGGGGCGGCCGCGGTGTCACCACCGCGGCCGTGGATCCGGCCACCGGAGCGCTGACCCCGCTCACGGCCGCGGACTCCCTGGCGGACCCCTCGTACCTCACCCTCGACCGGGACTCCGGCGTGCTCTACGCGGTGAGCGAGACCGACCAGGGAGCCGTGGGCGCCTTCCGCACCACCGCCGACGGCCTCGCCCCGCTCGGCCGCCCCGTCCACGTCGGCGGCTCGGGCCCCACCCACCTCTGCCTGGCCGGCCGCCGGCTGCTCACCGCCAACTACGGCTCCGGCAGCGTCAGCAGCCTGCCCCTCGCCCCCGACGGCGGGATCACCGGGCCGGCCTCCGTCCTCACCCACCAGGGCTCCGGCCCCGACACCGCCCGGCAGGCCGCCCCGCACGCCCACCAGGTGCTCACCGACCCCACCGGCCGCTGGGTCCTCACCGTGGACCTCGGCGGCGACACCGTACGCGTCCTCGCGCTCGACCGGGACACCGGCGCGCCCCGGGAACACGCGCGGACCGCCCTGCGCGCCGGCACCGGGCCGCGCCACCTCGCCTTCCACCCGGCCGGCGAGACGGTCTACGTACTGCACGAGCTGGAGCCGCAGCTGACCGTCTGCCGCTGGGACGCGGCCGCCGGCCACCTCGAAGCCGTGACCGAGGTCCCGGTCCCCTCGGACGGCGCTCCGGGCGGCGCGCGGGCCTATCCCTCGGCCGTCACGGTGTCGCCCGACGGCCGCTTCCTCTGGGCCGCCGTCCGCGGGACGGACACCCTGGTGACCTTCTCCCTCGCCGCCGGCCCCGAGCGGCCCCGGCCTGCCGGGACGACCGGGTGCGGAGGCCGGTGGCCGCGCGACCTGGCGGCCGACCCCTCGGGGCGCAGGCTGTACGCGGCCAACGAGCGCTCCGGGGACGTCACCTGGTTCGAGGTGGACCCGCGGACGGGGCAGCCGCGCCGGGCCGGATCGGTGGCCGTGCCGGCCGCCTCCTGCGTGGTCTTCGGCTGAGGCCCGCTGCCGCTGCCGCTGCCCTTTGCGCGGCGTCCGGCCCGCCCGCCGGTACGGCCGAGGGCCCGCCCGGAACGGATTCCGGGCGGGCCCTCGTGGCGTCGCGGAGCTACTGGGCGGCCGCGCCCAGCTGGATGCCCAGGGCGGCGCTGTACTGCGCCACGGCCAGCTTGCCGAGCGCCGGGTACGCCCCGAGCACCTCGGAGGCCGAGCAGTCGGCCTCCTTGCAGGCCGTGTCCAGCAGGCCGTCGGCCGCTTCCGGGCCGATCAGGTACGGGGCCAGTGCCAGCTGCACCGAACCGGAACCGCGCAGCTCGGCGGCGACCGCCGCCACCGAGCCCTCCTGGTCCAGCGCGGCGGCGATCACGGGCACCGCGAGCCGGGCGGCCAGCAGCATGCCGGTGATCCCGGCCGCCTGGACGGCCTCCTCGCCGCCGGTGGTGGCGAGGATGATGCCGTCGGCGGCGGTGGCCACGGTGAACAGGCGGGCCCGGTCGGCGCGGGCCAGGCCGGCCTCCGAGAGCCGCACGTGCAGGCCCTCGGCGAGCAGCGGGTGCGGGCCGAGCACGTCGGCCAGCTCGGCGGCGGCCGAGGAGTCCATCAGCGCCTGGCGCATCCGGCGCAGCAGGTCCGCGTCGGGGCCGGCCAGCAGCGGCACGACCACGGCGTCGGGGCCGGTCGGGGCCGGCACCTCCAGCCCGGCGGCACGGGCGAACT
The DNA here is from genome assembly GCF_056435605.1 of Streptomyces sp. NPDC043896. Taxonomy (NCBI): domain Bacteria; kingdom Bacillati; phylum Actinomycetota; class Actinomycetes; order Kitasatosporales; family Streptomycetaceae; genus Streptomyces; species Streptomyces sp. NPDC043896. Next base: position 4,293 of record NZ_JBWKEE010000010.1, on the reverse strand, counting down.
CCGCGCGCGCGGTCCGCTCCTGCGCGACGGCGTTCAGGACGCCGGCCAGCGAGGGGAACTCGCTCTCCTCGCCGTCGGCACCCTCGAGGTAGCCGATCCGGGCGTCCAGGCCCGGCAGCTCGGAGCGGCCGATGCTGATGACCTCTTCGGCCAGCCCCCGCGAGGCGGCCGAGGGGGCACCGGGCACGGCGAGCACCAGCGCGGGCGCGCCCTCGGGCGCCACCGCGGGCTCGGGCCGGCGGTGCCGTCCGGTCTGGCGGGGTCGCGGCATTCGTACGGGCAGGCCGTTTGCGGGCCCAGTGGGGGAGCTCATGGCGCCGCATGCTACTGGTTTATCGGAACCACGTGTTCGGGCAGGGTCCGCTCGGGCGGCATCTGTCCGTATTTATCCATTGATTGCCGTCGTTCAATGTCATATACGGTTCAACTGACTGTGGGAAGGCGCCAGTCGACGGGCTGAGCCCCCTGGCCGGCCAGCAGCTCGTTGGTCCGGCTGAAGGGCCTGGAGCCGAAGAAACCGTTGGCGGCCGACATGGGCGAGGGGTGGACGGACTCCACGGCCGGCAGGTCCCCCAGCAGGGGGCGCAGGTTGCGGGCGTCGCGGCCCCACAGGATGGACACCAGCGGCTTCCCGCGCGCCGCCAGCGCCCGGATCGCCTGCTCGGTGACGGCCTCCCAGCCCTTGCCGCGGTGCGCGTTCGGCTTGCGCGGGGCGGTGGTCAGCGAGCGGTTCAGCAGGAGCACGCCCTGCCGGGTCCACGGGGTCAGGTCGCCGTTCAGCGGCCTGCCCGTCCCGATGTCCGCGTGCATCTCGCGGAAGATGTTGTCCAGGCTGGGCGGCCAGGGGCTCACCTCGGGCGCGACCGAGAAGGACAGGCCCATGGCGTGTCCGGGGGTCGGGTAGGGGTCCTGCCCGACGATCAGTACCTTCACCTCGTCGAAGGGCTGCTGGAACGCGCGCAGCACGTTCGCCCCTGCCGGGACGTACGTTCTGCCTGCCGCGATCTCGGTGCGCAGGAAGTCGCCCATGGCGGCGATCTGCCCCGCCACCGGCTCCAGAGCCCGGGCCCAGCCCGGCTCGACGATCTCGTTCAACGGTCGTGCTGCCATGGGTGATCACTCTACTGGCCCACACCGACAGGCGGTCCCGCTCAGCGCAGCACGGCCGCCCGTACGCACAGCACGTCCGGCAGGTGCTCGGCCAGCAGCTGCCAGGTGTCGCCGTCGTCGTGGCTGGCGTACAGCTCGCCGTTGCGGTTGCCGAAGTAGATGCCGGCCGGGTCGGCGTCGTCGGTGCACAGGGCGTCGCGCAGGACGGTGCCGTAGTGGTCGCCGGCCGGCAGGCCCTTGGAGAGGGGTTCCCAGGTGGCCCCCGCGTCCCGGGTGCGGAAGACCCGGCAGCGGTGCTCCGCGGGGACCCGGTCGGAGTCGGCGTTGAGCGGGAAGACGTACGCGGTGTCCGGGCGGTGCGGGTGGGCGGCGACCGCGAAGCCGAAGTCGGAGGGCAGGCCGGAGCCGATGTCGGTCCACTCGGCGCCGGAGTCGTCGCTGCGGTAGACGCCCCAGTGGTTCTGGAGGTACAGCCGGCCCGGGTCCCCGGCGTCCTGGGCGATCTTGTGGACGCACTGGCCGAACTCCGGGTTCGGGTCGGGCAGGAACACCGCCGAGACCCCGTGGTTGGACGGTTCCCAGCTCGCCCCGCCGTCGCGGGTGCGGAACACCCCGGCGGTGGAGACCGCCACCGTCACGGCGGCCGGGTCCTCCGGGTCGGTGATCACCGTGTGCAGGCCCTCGCCGCCGCCTCCCGGCACCCACTCCGAGCGGGTCGGGTGCTCCCACAGCGGGCGGACCAGCTCGAAGGACTCGCCCCGGTCGGCGGAGCGGAAGAGCGCGGCCGGTTCCGTCCCCGCGTAGACGACGTCCGGGGCCTCGGGGCCGGCCGGGTGGAGCTGCCAGACGCGCTCCAGCGAGGCGCCGGTGTCCTTCGGGAACCTCACGGCGGCCGCCGCGGGCTCGTGCCAGGTCGCGCCGAGGTCGTCCGAGCTGAAGACGGACGGGCCCCAGTGGGAGCTGTCCCCGCCGACGAGGAGTCTGGGCGCGGGCCCCCGGGTGTCGACGGCCACCGCCGAGACGGCCTGGGCGTTGAAGTGCGGGCCGTCGAACTCCCAGGGGCCGGCGTCCCGGCGGCGGCCGATGAACAGGCCCTTGCGGGTCCCCGCGAGCAGTACCACGTCGGTCATGGCCGACACCTCCGGACGTCGTTGTCCTTCACGGCAGCTTTTCAGCCAGTCTGCACCCGTCCGCCGACAACGGCCGGTGAGGCCGGGCCGTCGAAGGTCCGTTCGGTCGGCGGCTCGTAATACGAGGGGTCTCGTACTACGGGGGATTTCGTAGTACGGTGTTTCTCGTACTTAGCGCCGACCCCGGTGCGTGTCCGGTGACATCTGGAGTGCCCCATGAGTGCTGTGCCCACCGCCTTTGCCGCCCTCTTCCAGCCCTACACCCTCCGTTCGGTCACCATCCCGAACCGCGTCTGGATGGCCCCGATGTGCCAGTACAGCGCCGAGGCCTTCGGGCCGAACGCGGGAGTGGCCCTGGAGTGGCACTTCGCGCACTACGCGGCCCGCGCCACCGGCGGCACGGGTCTGATCATCCAGGAGGCCACCGCGATCTCCCCGGAAGGCCGGATCAGCCCTTACGACCTCGGCATCTGGAACGACACCCAGGTCGAGGCCCTCCGCCGGATCACCGCCTTCATCAAGTCCCAGGGCTCCGTCCCCGGCATCCAGATCGGGCACGCCGGCCGCAAGGCCGCCACCGACCGCACCTGGAAGGGCGGCCGCCCCGTAGGACCCGAGGGGCACGGCTGGCAGCCGGTCGCCCCGAGCGCCGTGCCGTTCGACGACGGGTACCAGGTCCCCCACGAGCTGACGGTGGCGGAGATCCACGAGATCACCGGCCGGTTCGCGGACGCCGCCGGGCGCGCCCTCGCGGCGGGCTACGAGGTCCTGGAGCTCCACGGTGCCCACGGCTACCTCATCGGGGAGTTCCTCTCCCCGCACAGCAACCGGCGCACCGACTCCTACGGCGGCTCCTTCGAGAACCGCACCCGCTTCGCCCTCGAAGTCGTCGACGCCGTACGGGCCGTGTGGCCCGAGGAGCTCCCGCTGTTCTTCCGGATCTCCGCCACCGACTGGCTTGAGGCGGACGGCTGGACGGCAGACGAGACGGTCCGGCTGGCCGGCCTGCTCCAGGAGCACGGGGTGGACCTCCTCGACGTCTCCACCGGCGGCCTCGCCCCGCACGTGAAGATCCCCACCGGCCCCGGCTACCAGGTGCCCTTCGCCGCCCGCGTCAAGGCCGCGACCACCCTCCCGGTGGCCGCGGTCGGCCTGATCACCGAGCCGGAGCAGGCCGAGAAGATCCTGGCCAACGGCGAGGCGGACGCCGTCCTCCTCGGCCGCGAACTGCTCCGCGACCCGTACTGGGCCCGCCGCGCGGCCGCCGAGCTGGGCGCGGAGATCCCCACGCCGGACCAGTACCACCGCAGCTGGTGACCCCCGGGTGGGGGGGGGGGGGGGGGGGGGGGGGGGGGGGGGGGGGGGGGGGGGGGGGGGGGGGGGGGGAGGGGGGGGGAGGGGGGGAGGGGGGGGGGGGGGGGTGGGGGGGGCTGGCGTG
>NZ_JBWKEE010000010.1:0-605 GCF_056435605.1 Streptomyces sp. NPDC043896 | reverse complement strand
TGCCCCCCTCCACTACGCTTCGTCCGGTGTCTTTCTCTTTCTTCTCCTCTCCCCCCCCCCCCCCCCCCCCCCCCCCCCCCCCCCCCCCCCACCCCAGCCCTTCCTACGACGTCTCTCGTACGATGGGATCCGCAGCCGAGCCGAACGAGTGGAGCAGGACATGACGGAACGCGACACGGCCCGCGCCCTCGCCCACCCCGAGCGGCGGGAGATCCGCCTGGAGGGCGTCCTGCACGCGCTGTCCGACCCGATGAGGCTGTCCATCGTCCGCGAACTCGCGGCCACCGACACCGAACTGGCCTGCTCCGACTTCGTCCTGCCGGTCACCAAGTCCACGACCACCCACCACTTCCGCGTCCTGCGTGAGAGCGGTGTCGTACGCCAGACCTACCGCGGCACGGCCAAGATGAACGGCCTCCGCCGCGAGGACCTCCAGTCCCGCTTCCCGGGCCTCCTGGACAGCATCCTGGCCGCCGCCACCGCCGAGGAGTCCCCGAGCGCGGACGCCGGCTAGATGAATGAGTCCGATGTCTTCAGTGGTCGTAGGCGATCAGTGATCGTTTGACGGGGGCGCCGGTGGTCCAGTTGTGCCAGATGCCGGCGGC